>CANNNB010000012.1 GCA_947505995.1 Comamonadaceae bacterium | reverse complement strand
TGTCGGAGCGTAGCGCAGTCTGGTAGCGCATCTGGTTTGGGACCAGAGGGTCGAAGGTTCGAATCCTTTCGCTCCGACCATTTTTCTCAATTAAGGCCCTACCTTCTTGGTTCTAGGGCCTTTTTTATCTGCCCGTAGCTCAACTGGATAGAGCAACGGCCTTCTAAGCCGTAGGTCGGGGGTTCGAGTCCCTCCGGGCAGACCATATTTAGACCTTCATTGTCTTATCGTCCAGCATCGGTTTTTAAAAAAATCAGGGTATTACCTAGTTTTTTTTATCCTCGATATGCAACATAATGCATCCTACAAGGAGATTCTCATGACTACCTCACCCTCACGTCGTTTGGTTTTGACCCGCAGTGCCGCTTTAGTGGGAGCCGCCAGTTCAAGCTTGTTGTTGCCCGAATTAGCGCAGGGTCAGTCCGGCAAAATTCGCGTCGGATTGATGCTGCCCTACTCTGGCGCATTTGCACCCTTGGGCGTGGCCATTGAAAATGGTGTGCGCATGGCCATCAACGAGCAAGGCGGCAAGTTGGGTGGACGTGAAATTGAATGGTTCAAAGTCGACGATGAATCCGATCCCTCCAAAGGCATTGAAAACGCCAACAAATTGGTTCAGCGCGACAAGGTCGATGTACTCATAGGTACCGTGCACTCTGGCGTGCAAATGGGCATCCAAAAAGTAGCCCGCGACTCAGGTGTCCTGTCCTTGATCCCCAACGCTGGTATCCATGCCGCAACGCGTTCCTTGTGCGCTCCAAATGTTTTTCGCACCAGCTTCTCCAACAGCCAACCCACATTGGCACTGGGCCAAGCCAGGGTGGCCAAAGGGCACAAGAAAGCAGTTTGGATCACTTGGAAATATGCGGCTGGCGACGAGGCCTTCGAAGGCTTCAAAGAAAGCTATACCAAGGCGGGCGGTACCATTGTCAAAGAGTTGGGGCTGCCCTTCCCTAACGTTGAGTTTCAAGCTTTGCTCACAGAAATTGCCGCATTGAAGCCCGACGCAGTAGCTTGTTTCTTTGCAGGTCCTTCCGGCGCCAAGTTCATGAAAGACTTTGCTGCAGCTGGCCTGAAGGGCAAAATTGCACTTTATGGTTCTGGCTTCCTCACCGAAGGTGTGTTGGAAGCTGCAGGCCCAGCAGCAGATGGTGTGATGACCACCCTTCACTACAGTGATTCCCTAGACACACCACGCAACAAAACCTTCCGTTTGGAATACGCCAAAGCTTTCAAAATGCAACCGGACGTTTATGCTGTTCAAGGCTACGACACAGGACTTTTGCTGGTCCAAGGTGCCAATGCCGTTAAAGGTGACTTGTCCAAGAAACCAGAACTCTACAAGGCCATGGAAGGCGCTGTCATTGACAGCCCACGTGGCAAGTGGACCATGAGCAAATCACACAATCCTGTGCAAGACATCTACTTGCGCGTGGCTGATAAAGGTGAAAATAAAGTCATTGGCATTGCTTCCAAAGCGCTGGCCGATTCTGGCGCTGGTTGCCGCATGGGCTAATTCCATCAGCCTGTCACGCCAAAGCGGCGGAGCGATCCGCCGCTTTTTTTATGTCTTTTTGAGACGCAATACTCAAACGCTTTAGTGTTAACCTTTCTCCTATGGATTTCGTCAATTTCCTCATTCAATTGCTAAACAGTGTTCAATACGGATTGCTGCTGTTCATGTTGGCGGCGGGTCTGACTTTGATTTTTGGCATCATGGGCGTAGTCAATTTGGCGCACGGTAGTTTCTACATGTTGGGCGCCTATTTGGCATGGTCATTGGCTGCCATGACCCAAAGCTTCACACTTGCCATCATCTTGGGCACACTGCTTTCTGTGCTGTTTGGTTTGTTGCTTGAATGGTTGTTGTTCAGGCACTTTTACAAACGCGATCACCTCGACCAAGTGCTCCTAACCTTTGGTCTCATTTACGTTTTTGAAGAGATGCGTTCCATTTTGTGGGGCGACGATGTGCATGGCGTCACCATTCCCGATGTTCTCAGCGCCTCTATTCCGCTCACCGAAACACTTTCGTATCCGGTCTACCGTTTGTTCATGTCTGGCGTTTGTTTGTTGCTGGCTTTGGGTCTTTACTTGCTCATTTCAAAAACACGCTTGGGCATGAAAATTCGCGCGGGTGCTTTCAATCACGAAATGACCGAAGCATTGGGCGTCAACATCAAACTGATTCATGCTTTGGTGTTTGCCATGGGCGTGGGCCTGGCCACCATTGCAGGCATGGTGGCTGCGCCTGTTTCCAGTGTCTATCCCAACATGGGCTCCCAAGTTCTCATCATGTGTTTTGTGGTGGTGGTTATTGGTGGCATTGGCTCGGTCAAAGGCGCGCTCATTGCGGCGTTGCTGGTGGGTTTGGTTGACACCTTTGGCAAAGTGTTGCTGCCGCAAGTGGCAGGCATGCTGGTCTATGTCTTAATGGCCATGGTTTTACTTTACAAGCCTGAAGGCTTGTTCAAAAACTAAAGGGCTTGGCATGAGCGACGCACACGCCCCCCTTGAAACACTGCCACGCAGTTTGAAAATTTTGCTGGGTGCCGCGCTTTTAGCACTGGCAGCTTTTCCCTTTGTAGGCACTGACTATTACCTGCAAATGGTTACACGCATGATGATCTTGGCCATCTTTGCCATGAGTCTTGATTTGCTCCAAGGTGTTACGGGACTGGTGTCTTTAGGACATGCCGCTTACTTTGGTGTGGCAGGCTATGCCTTGGCATTTTTAACGCCACCAGGCGAGCCGGTGTCTTTGTGGTGGACCTTGCCTGCAGCGGTCGGTGCTTCGGCCCTGTTGGCTTTGATCATTGGCTTCTTGGTCGTGCGCACCCACGGCATTTATTTCATCATGGTCACCATGGCTTTTGCACAGATGGTGTTCTATGCCTTCTTTGACAACAAGGTATTGGGCGGCTCAGACGGCATCTACATCAACTTCAAACCTGAAGCTGCTTTATTTGATTTAGAAAATAAAACGGTTTTCTATTTCTTCACCTTGGTCCTCATGGTCTTGGTCTATTTATTTTTACGGCGATTGCTGTGGAGCCCCTTTGGTCGTGCACTGGCTGGCATTCGTGTCAACGAACACCGGATGCGTGCACTGGGTTATGGCACGTTCAACCATAAACTGGCAGCCTTTACTTTGGCAGGCGCACTGGCAGGATTAGCTGGCTTCTTGTGGGGAGCGCAGTCGGGTTATGTCAACCCTGAGCTCATGGGTTTTCACATGAGTGCACACGTCATCATGATGGTCATCTTGGGCGGTATGGGCAATTTTGCAGGCGCCATTGTGGGCGCTTTCTCATTTGAATATTTACTTCATCTGTTCAAAGACTTGCCCGAAGTCGCAGGCTTCAATTTGGGCAAGCATTGGCAGTTGTGGATGGGCTTGTTTATCGTAGCTTTGGTGGTGCTGGCACCCCGCGGCATCTTGGGCTTGTTTGCCTCAGTGTTGAAAGACAAGACGCAAGCACAAGGTACAAAGTCATGACTGATGCTCATTCAGCGCACGATTTGCTTTTGCGCGCCACCAAAATAACCAAAAAGTTTGGTGGCCTCACTGCCGTTAGCGAAGTGTCAGTCGACTTGCGCAAAGGCGAAATTCATGCGCTCATTGGGCCCAATGGCGCGGGCAAGTCAACCTTGACCAATTTACTCACAGGCGATCTGCCACTCACTTCAGGCCATGTGGCATTGAACGGTCAAGATATTACAGGCTGGACACCCGAAAAAATTTCTCGGCATGGCTTGGGCAGAAGCTACCAAAAGACCAACATTTTCAGAAGCTTTAGCGTTTGGGACAACGTTCGTTTGTCGGCCCAATCGCGCAGCCAACCCATGCCGTTCAATCCATTGGCGTGGCTACAAGAAGCCAGCCACATGGCTGACGTGAACGAGCGTGCAGAGCGCGCCCTTGAATTGGCAGGCCTTGAAAATCGCCGAGACGCCATGGCCGGTGCCGCCAGTCATGGTGAGCAACGCCAACTTGAAATTGCCATGACGCTGGCCACAGAACCACAAGTGCTTTTGCTAGATGAGCCGCTGGCTGGCATGGGACTGGCCGAGGCCGAAAGCATGGTGCAGTTGCTGCTGCGTTTAAAAACTTCACATGCCATGATGCTGGTTGAGCACGACATGGATGCTGTTTTTGCTTTGGCCGATCAACTGACCGTGATGGTCAATGGCCAAGTCATTGCCAGCGGTTTGCCTGCTGAGGTGCGCGCCGATGAAGGTGTTCAAGCTGCCTATTTGGGTGAGGACCACTGAGATGAACGACAACTTGATTCAAGTGCAAGACCTGAATAGTTTCTACGGGGCCAGCCACATTTTGCGCAACATCAACTTTGAAGTTAAACGCGGCGAAACCATTGGCCTGATGGGCCGCAATGGCATGGGCAAAAGCACACTGCTCAAATCTATCATGGGCATTGTCACACCACAATCGGGTCATGTGTACATCAAAGGTATGCGCATGAACGACCGCGCTATATTTGAAGTGGCACAGCAAGGCATTGCCTACGTGCCAGAAGGCCGCGGCATCTTTGCCAACCTGAGCGTGATTGAAAATTTGAAAATGGCGGCCCGACCTGGTACACAAGGTCAAAACGATTGGACCTGCGAGCGTGTGCTCGAAACCTTCCCACGCTTGAAAGAACGTTTGGGTCACGGCGGTCAGCAATTGTCGGGGGGTGAGCAGCAAATGCTGACAATTGGCCGCGCCTTAATGACCAACCCTGACGTGCTCATTTTGGATGAAGCCACAGAAGGATTAGCACCATTGATAGCCAGAGAAATATGGCGCATCTGCAGTGTCATCAAAGAAACTGGCATCAGCAGCGTCATTGTTGACAAAAACTGGAAGCACGTGACCAAAATTACCGATCGCAATGTGATCTTGGTCAAAGGTGAAGTCGTGTTTGAGGGCAGCTCAGAGCTGCTTCAATCAAAGCCTGAGATCTTGGCACAACATCTGGGGATTTAATCAATATGGGAAATGACACCACTTTAAGAGGTGTTCGCATTGTCAGTTTGGCGCTGAATTTGCCTGGGCCTGCTGCCTTGATGCGATTGGTTCAAATGGGCGCCACTTGCACCAAGGTCAATCCACCCCAAGGTGATCCTATGGCGCATTACACGCCAGGGTTCTATGAAATTTTGCACAAAGGCATGAAGCAAATCAGCTGTGATTTGAAAGAGGCCAAGGGACAACAAGCTTTGCATCAATTGCTTGCCAAAACCGATGTTCTGCTGACCTCGTTCAGGCCCTCTGCATTGAACAAACTGGGATTGAGTTGGAAGACATTGCACAAACAATACCCAAACCTCAGTTGCATCACCGTGGTCGGAGCACCTGGCCCGTTGGCTGAAATTCCAGGGCACGATTTAACCTATCAAGCTGAAGTGAACTTGGTGCCTGGCATGGCATTGCCTGCCAGTTTGTTTGCAGACATGGGCGGTGCCTTGATGGCCAGCGAAGCCGTTTTAAAAGCTGTCATGAAGCAACGCAGCGCTGGTAAAGGTATTTTTCACGAAGTGGCTCTTAGCGAAGCAGCAGCTTGGTTGGCCCTGCCAAGACAATGGGGTATGACCTTGCCCAAGGGCGCAGTGGGCGGAGCGCACGCTGGCTACAACATGTACGCATGCAAAAACGGTCGTGTGGCTGTAGCCGCACTAGAGCCTCATTTTGCAAAGTCCTTGTGCCATGCTGCTGGTATTGTGGTCAAAGATATGAACAGCTTGTTTGCCAAGTCAACACACGACGCCATCGCTAGCTTTTTGGCCAGCAAGACAAGACAACAATTGGACAAGTTAGCGGCTGACAAAGACATTCCCTTAATGACTTTGCCCAAAGCTCAGTGATTTAATTGAGTCCAAGCCTTGTCAAGGCGCTTCACACTCACAGGCTGAGGTGTGCGAAGCTCCTGCGCAAAGAAACTCACGCGCAGCTCTTCAAGCAGCCATCGAAACTCCAACATGCGATCGTCCACCACGCCTTTGCGTTCGGCCACCAAACGCCAATAGCGCTGCTCTTGAGGTTTTAGCTCCAACAACTTAGCGCCATCGCGTGCCGGATCGGATCGCCATTTGTCCAAACGCAACACAATGGCCTTTAAGTAACGTGCACAGTGTTGCAACTGGGGCCAAGGTGTGAGCGTCAAGAATCGTTTGGGCATCAAGCGTTGTAACTGTTGCGCACAATCGGCAGTAGCCTCGGGCGCATTCTTGGTGTCTTTGATTTTGCGAGTGGCTGCAGCAAATTCAATCAGAATGACACCTGCCAAGCGAGCCACCTCATTGGCAATCAGGGTTAAGCGCCCTCGCCCTTCGTCAATGCGCTTTTTAAAACTAAGCTCATCGGATGGCAAAGGGTCCAATAGAAAGGCTCGGTCCAAAGCCACTTCAATGATCTGTTGGCGCAACTCATCGGCAGAGCCCAGCGGCATGTAGGCCACCGCCATTTTTTGCAAATCTGGGATGTTCTTTTCCAAATACTTCAAGGCATCTTTAATTTGCAAAGCAAACAATCGACGCAAACCTTCGCGGTGCTTTTGTGATGCCACTTCAAGTTCGTCAAACACTTCAATTTGTACCGCATCGCTTAGGTCAACCAAGGCAGGGAAACCAATTAAGCTTTGCCCTCCTTTGTTGATCTCCATGAGTTCTGGTAAATCGCCAAAGGTCCAGGCGGTATAGCGCTGCAGCGCCACGGCAAGTGTTTTGCCTGCCTTGGCGGCCCCTGCAGAAACATCGCCCTTAGGCTGTGAAACTTGATTGTTTTTGGCGTCAACTGCCTGTGGTGTCGCAATGCCAGTAGCTTGCACTCTGAGTTGCGCCAAGGCTTGGAAAGCGCCGCGTGCTTGCGAGCCCCAATCTGCTTTAAGGGCACCTAAATTCCGACCCATGCCCAGTTGTCGGCCATGCTCGTCAACCACACACAAATTCATGAACAAGTGCGGGCTGAGCATGTCCAACTTAAAGTCTGCGCGCTTGACATCCAGGCTGGTCATGTCGCGTACTTTCTTAAGAAGCACATCGGTCAAAGAGCCCGTTCCAAAAATTTCCGGTGCACCAAATGCCTCAGCCAACTTGGCAGCGGAATCTGGCAATGGCACAAATCGGGTACGTGGCTTTTGAGGCAAGCTTTTAAGCAACGCATGAATTTTGTCCTTGAGCAAACCTGGTACCAACCACTCACAACGTTCTTCGCTAACTTGATTAAGCACAAACAAAGGCACCATGACCGTGACCCCATCGCGTGCATCACCGGGTTGATGCAAATACGTGGCTGTGCAATCGGTGCCGCCCAAGCGCAAAGTTTTAGGAAAGGCTTGCGTGGTAATGCCCGCTGCTTCATGGCGCATTAACTCCTCTCGAGTTAGAACCAACAAGCTGGGTTGGCGCTTGACTTCATTTTTGTACCATGCTTCCAGCAAACGTCCAGAGCACACATCGGCCGGAATTTGTTGGTCATAAAAAGCAAAAATTAGCTCATCGTCCACCAACACGTCTTGCCTGCGCGATTTGTGCTCCAGCTCCTCCACTTTGGCAATTATTTTGTGATTTGCCGCCAAGAAAGACAGATTGGTTTCCCATTGCCCCTCAACCAAGGCTGAACGAATGAAGATTTCGCGGGCCGATTGCGGATCGACTTTGCCAAACGGCACACGCCTGCCGCTGTAAACCACCAAGCCGTAAAGTGTGGCGCGCTCAAGCGCAATGACTTCAGCCGATTTCTTTTCCCAATGCGGATCTAAGAGCTGCTTGCGCAGCAAATGGGCACCGACTTGTTCAATCCATAAAGGCTCTATGTTGGCAATGCCACGGCCAAACAAACGTGTGGTTTCTACCAACTCAGACACCACCGTCCAGCGACCTGGCTTCTTAGACAAATGCGCACCCGGATGGCGGTAAAACTTAATTCCCCGAGCCCCTAAGTAAACGTCTTCATCGTCCTGCTTGCATCCCACATTGCCCAGCAAACCGGCCATCATAGACATGTGAATTTGCTCGTAGGTGGCTGGCTTGGTGTTCAATTGCCAACGGTGCTCCGCCACAGTGGTGTGCAGTTGCGTGTGCGTATCGCGCCATTCACGCACTCGTCGAATGTTGACAAAGTTTTGACGCAACAACTGCTCATACTGGCGATTGCTTAACTTGTGCTCTGAACCTGATGGCGATTTGCCACCGCGCGCTTCCGCCAACCATTTCCACAATTTCAAATAACCTGTGAATTCGCTTTTCTCATCGTCAAACTTCACATGCGCCTGATCGGCTTGCGCTTGCGCCTCTAAAGGCCGGTCACGAACATCCTGCACCGACAAAGCACTGGCAATGACCAAGACTTCGTCCAAAGCTTGCCTGTCGCGAGCTTCCAAAATCATACGGCCCACTCGCGGGTCCAAGGGCAACTTGGCCAATTCAGCTCCGGTGCGCGTGAGTTCATTGGACTCTGTGACAGCGCCTAGCTCAGCCAGCAATTGGTAGCCATCGGTGATGGCGCGTTTCGACGGTGCTTCAATGAACGGAAAGTCATCGACCACACCCAAGTGCAATGACTTCATGCGCAAGATCACACCAGCCAATGAGGATCGCAATATCTCAGGATCCGTAAATCGTGGCCGTCCATTGAAATCTTTTTCATCGTACAAACGAATGCAAATGCCGTTGGCCACACGACCACAGCGACCCGCGCGCTGGTTGGCAGCGGCTTGACTGATGGGCTCCACCATCAATTGCTCAACTTTGCTGCGCAGGCTGTAGCGTTTCACGCGGGCGGTACCCACATCAATCACATACCGAATGCCAGGCACTGTAAGAGAAGTTTCGGCCACGTTGGTTGCCAACACAATGCGCCTGCCTGAATGTGAATCAAATACACGCTCTTGATCGGCTTGCGACAAACGCGAAAAGAGAGGCAACACTTCTGCACCCCGCGTGACAGCGCTGTGTAATAGGTGCTTGCGCAAATGGTCAGCTGCTTCTCGAATTTCACGCTCGCCAGGCAAGAACACCAAGATGTCTCCGGCTGCGTTGCCAATCCATAGTTCGTCTACGGCTTCGGCAATGGCATCGTTCAAATCGTGTTCACGCGTTTCTTCGAAAGGACGCCACCGCATCTCTACTGGAAAGGTTCTGCCAGAAACCATGATGACTGGCGCGGGCCCCTTGCTGGAAGCAAAGTGCCGCGCAAAACGATCGGCATCAATGGTGGCCGAGGTAACCACCACCTTGAGGTCTGGGCGACGCGGCAAGATTTGACGCAAGTAGCCCAGCAGGAAGTCAATGTTCAGGCTCCGTTCGTGGGCCTCGTCAATGATCAGCGTGTCGTAGGCCTCTAGAAGGGGGTCGTTTTGCGTTTCGGCCAGCAAAATACCATCAGTCATGAGCTTGACCGAGGCATCCTTGGACAAGCGGTCTTGAAAGCGAATTTTGTAACCCACCACATCGCCCAAAGGGGTTTTGAGCTCCTCGGCAATGCGTTTGGCCACACTGCTGGCCGCAATGCGCCTTGGCTGTGTATGGCCTATCCACTTGCCTCTCTGGCCTGAGGCGGCGTTGAGCCTGCCGCGGCCAAGGGCCAGCGCGATCTTGGGCAATTGCGTGGTTTTACCCGATCCAGTCTCACCGCAGACAATGATGACCTGATGATCCGCTATGGCCTGCGCGATTTCGTCGCGCTTTGCCGACACCGGCAAAGACTCGGGAAACTCGATTTTCAAGGGGGTGGCGGACAATGGCAAAACTTCTGTAAAAATCAGGGATGGCGTAAGCCTTGAATTATCCCCTGTCTTGGCCCCCCTTCTAGAGACCCACACGCTCATGTCTACTGTCTTTAACTTCACCTTCGTACCTTGGTTTCGCTCGGTGGCACCCTATATTCACATGCACCGTGGCAAAACCTTTGTGGTGGGCATTGCAGGTGAAGCCATCGCAGCAGGCAAACTGCAGCACTTGGCTCAAGATTTAGCCTTGATTCAAAGCATGGGCGTGAAGATTGTGTTAGTCCATGGCTTTAGGCCCCAAGTGAATGAGCAACTTAAGGCCAAGGGTCATGTGCCCAAGTACTCACAAGGTATACGCATTACCGACGAGGTGGCGCTAGACTGCGCACAAGAAGCAGCAGGTCAACTGCGCTATGAAATTGAAGCCGCCTTCAGTCAAGGTTTGCCCAACACACCCATGGCGGGCTCAACCGTTCGCGTCATCAGCGGCAACTTCCTGACCGCTCGCCCCGTTGGCGTTGTGGATGGCATAGATTTTCAGCACTCCGGACTGGTTCGCAAAGTCGACGTTGCAGGCATAACCCAGACGCTGAAAATGGGCGCCATGGTTTTACTCTCGCCGTTTGGTTTTTCACCAACAGGAGAAGCTTTTAATTTATCCATGGAAGAAGTGGCCACCAGTGTGGCCATTGAACTTCAAGCTGACAAACTTATTTTCTTGACCGAAATTCCGGGTCTGCGAATCAAACCAGAAGAGCCCGAATCTGAAGACAATCCCATCGACACCGAATTGCCTTTGGCTGCGGCAGAAAGTTTATTGAAAAAACTGCCTCCAGCGCTCGCCCCCACAGACATCGCCTTTTATTTGCAACACTGCGTGAAGGCTTGCAAGGAAGGCGTTGAACGAAGTCACATCTTGCCCTTCGCAGTCGATGGCGCCTTGCTGCTAGAAATTTATGTGCACGATGGCATTGGCACCATGGTGATTGATGAAAAGCTGGAAGAACTCAGAGAGGCCACGTCAGACGATGTCGGTGGCATTCTTCAACTGATTGAACCCTTCGAGAACGATGGCACCTTGGTCAAACGAAATCGAACAGAAATTGAGAGAGATGTTGACCACTACACCATCATTGAACACGATGGCGTGATCTTCGCCTGTGCTGCGCTCTACCCCTATGCAGAATCTAAGACCGCCGAGATGGCTGCCCTCACGGTATCACCCCAATCGCAGGGCCAAGGCGATGGTGAAAAGATATTGAAACGTGTTGAGCAGCGCGCTCGCGCAATGGGATTGGAAAGTATTTTTGTGCTCACCACCCGCACCATGCATTGGTTCATCAAGCGCGGGTTTGTTCAAATGGACCCCGACTGGTTGCCAGAAGGACGCAAGCGCAAATACAACTGGGACCGACGCAGCCAAGTGCTGGTTAAAAAACTCAACTAAGTGTTTCTAATGCTTGTATCTTTGGCGTCGTTCTAAACAAGCCGTCATGTAGCCGCAGAAAAATCATGAGGAAAAAGATGCTCATGAAAACGACAAACGACCAATTGGCAATAGAGCCACCTAAAAATGTCCAATCGATTTTGGTGCAATCGCCACTGCCCTTGAAAATCATAGGAATGGCGCGTTGAAGCGGAAAGTTTTCAATCATGCCGTAAAAATCGCGGCCACAAGACGCCACCTCAGGCGGATACCATTGCAGCCATGATTGACGCGCAGCCACAAAGGCCCCAAAACCTGAAGTGATTGCTATGAGCCATGTCATGACGAGAGTCATAACAGGCGTATTGACACGGGTACCCAATAGACACCACACAATGACAACCATCAGTGCATAGCGCTGAACGATGCACATCGGGCAAGGCTCTAGGCCTAAATGATTTTGCAAATACACAATGCCAAAAGCCAACATGGCCAAGCAAGCTGTAGCAACCAAGGCTAGCCAACGCGGCGTCGATAAATTTTTCAAGAATTAGCTTTCAACAAAAGCACGTTCTATCACGAACTGGCCTGGAATACTGGTATTGCCTTCAACAAAGCCACGCTTTTCGCAAAGAGCCTTGAGGTCGCGCAACATTTCAGGACTGCCACAGATCATGACCCGATCTTCTTCGGGATTCAAAACAGGAATGCCAAGGTCTAAACTGATGGTACCGTTTTCAAGCAACTCTGTGACGCGGCCTTGATGCTCAAACGCTTCTCGCGTGACGGTGGGATAGTACAAAAGTTGCTTGCTGACCATCTCGCCTAGAAACTCATTTTGAGGGAGTTCCTTGGTAATGTAGTCGTGGTAGGCCAGCTCTTTCACTTCACGAACACCATGCAACAAAACCACTTGCTCAAATCGCTCGTAGGTTTCAGGATCGCGAATGATGCTCATGAAGGGGGCAAGGCCAGTGCCTGTGCCGATGAGGTACAAACGCTTTGCGGGCGTGAGGTAATCAATGAGCAATGTGCCTGTGGGCTTGCGTCCCACCACAATGGTGTCACCCACTTGAATGTGTTGCAATTTGGAAGTTAAGGGTCCGTCTTGAACTTTGATGCTCAAGAATTCAAGGTACTCTTCATAATTGGCGCTGGCAATGCTGTAAGCGCGCAGCAAGGGTTTGCCATTGTCACCCCTCAGGCCAATCATGGTGAAATGGCCATTGGAAAAGCGAAGCGCCTGATCGCGCGTGGTGGTGAAGCTGAACAAACGATCGGTCCAGTGATGAACACTTAGGACTTTCTCTTCTAAAAATGCACTCATAAAACCTAGGGGATTAAAACAAAACAAGCCATTTTCAAGCTTATTTGCCTGTAATGGAAATACAATAATTTTATATCCCTATACCCATCTCATCTTTAGAATAAATCAAGGAACATCATGGCGCGCACAGTTAAATGCATCAAATTAGAAACAGAAGCCGAAGGCCTAGACTTTCCACCCTACCCTGGTGACTTGGGCAAGCGCATTTGGGAAAATGTCAGCAAAGAAGCTTGGGCTGCTTGGCTTAAGCATCAAACCATGCTGGTCAATGAAAACCGATTGAACTTGGCAGACGCTCGCGCTCGTCAATATTTGGCGCGTCAAATGGAGAACCATTTCTTTGGATCTGGCGCCGATGCCGCCCAAGGTTATGTCCCTCCTACCAACCCCTAATTTTCACGCCCGCCATTGGAAACAAAGAACCGCACGGCAAAGCACTTGGCACGCCCTAGAAACCGCCTTTGGGCAAGGAGAGTCTTTTCTTGAAACCCTCAAGGTCTGGCAAATAGACCCTGACTCACCGCCCAAGCTTTTTTTTACAGCATTTACCAGCGAAGCACCAACAGACCTTTCCTCTGAACTGACGAAAGTTTGCTTTGGCCTGCTGCCCGGCGTTCACCGCATCTTATTTGAAGGTGGCCGTGTTCAGCTAACCTTGTGCATTGGCGCAGCCCCGCACATTGCCAAAGAAATTGACATCGCAGCCAACAGCATTTACGTTGACCGCCCAGAAATATGGGGCATCAAAACTTTGGCTCGCTGGTGTCAAGTGGCAACTCAAATCAAATGGCACCACGCCCACGACAACCTCACCCCTGAGCTTCAAAGTGTTGGCTTCATTTTGGATGAGTCAGCACATACAGCTTGTTATAGACCGTCGTGGAAAGTTAAAACCTCGCTGCGATATCGAGATGAAAATAAGCTTGTTACAAAGTCAAAAACCACAGTTGATGCCATTGTCATTGGCGCAGGTTTGGCCGGCTCTGCTGTGGCACACAGCTTGGCGCTCAGGGGTTGGCAAATTGAAGTTCTCGACAAAGCTGATGCCTTGGGTGCGGGCGCTTCTGGCTTGCCCGCTGGCATCTTTGCCACACACGTTTCGCCTGACAACAATGTGCTCTCGCGCATCACGCGAGATGGTGTACGAGCCACGGTACAACGTGCACAAGGGCTTTTAGAGCATGGTCGCGAGTGGCAAATTTCTCATCTGCTAGAACATCGTTACGCAGGTAAAAGACAACTGCCAAAAGGCAGCTTGTGGCCTGACGCTGGACACGAGTGGAGTACGCAAGCCAGCGATTTACAAAAGCAGGCAGCAGGTTTGCATGAAAGTACACCTGCACTGTGGCACGCCATGGCAGGATGGATTCAAACCCAAGCGTTGGTGAAGGCGCAACTCCAACATCCACACATCCGATTGTCAACGCACAGCCACGTTGCCAAGCTTATCTATCGAAACAATCAATGGCAGTGCCTTGATGCCTCAGGACTAGTGATTGCGCAAGCGCCTCAAGTCATTATGGCCAACGCATACGATGTCCATGCCTTGATCGACAGCATTGAACTGAAAAATACAAAAGAGCCTCGGCCCCATCTGCCAGCCACGGCACTGCGCGGCCAAGTTTCTTGGGGTCCTATGAGCCAGTTGCCAATTCAATTGCGCAATAATTTGCCGCAATTTCCAGTCAATGGTCACGGCAGTTACATCGGCAATCTCAAACCTATTTCTGCAAACATGGATCAGCCCTATTGGATTGTGGGCTCAAGCTTTCAACGCAACGACTTTGATGTGCAAACACGTGAAGCTGATCAGTTGTCAAACAGACAACAATGGGCAGAACTCATGCCTGAATGGCAAGACGATATTCTTCATCACCTCGATCTTGAACAGGCCGCATCTTGGGCCGCCATTCGCATGGCGCTGCCCGATAGACTGCCTGCCGTGGGTGCGTTCGCACATCCCGAATTTAAAGGCTTGAACGTCTGCACGGGCATGGGTGCAAGGGGCATCAGTTGGTCGGTGTTGTGTGGCGAATTATTGGCCGCGCATCTGAATCACGAGCCTTTGCCAATGGCCGCATCTCTGGCCAAGCTCATGGCGGCATCAAGATTTGGTTAGGGTCACTGTTGTGCAGCTGCAGGTCTGCGAGACTTCACATAGGCATCGGTAGGCTGGTAGTTTTTGCCATCGGCATAACGCCATTGGGTCATGCTGCCTTGATTGCCACGCAAGTCTAACTTGCCCACAAACGCACCCATGGTGGACTGTTGATCGATGGCCCGAAATTCTGCGGGGCCAAAAGGTGTGCTGAATTTCAGGCCACGCATGGCCAACACCAATTTCTCGTTGTCTGTGCTACCTGCTTTTTTGATGGCTGCAAAAATTGCTTGCATGGTGGCATAGCCCACCACAGATCCCACTTTGGGATTCTCTCTGAACTTTTTGTAATAGTTGGCAGCAAAAGAAGCATGTTCCTTGGTGTCAATTTGGTCCCAAGGATAGCCCGTCACAATCCAGCCCTTGGGTGTTTCGTCTTTCAATACCTCGAGGTATTCGGGCTCACCTGACAACATGGACACCACTGGTACTTTAGGGAAAATGCTGCGCTGATTGCCCTCACGCACCAGCTTGGCCAAATCAGCGCCAAAGGTCACATTAAAAATAGCGTCGGGCTTGCTTTGCATCAGTGCACTCAAGCTGCTGCCTGCATCAATTTTTCCAAGCGCTGGCCACTGCTCTCCCACAAACTCCACATCGGGTCGCTTGGCCTTCAACAACTCTTTAAAACTGGCTACGGCACTCTGTCCGTACTCGTAATTGGGCGCCAAGGTGGCCCAGCGTTTGGCAGGCATCTTGGCTGCTTCCTCTACCAACATGGCGGCTTGCATGTAAGTGCTGGGGCGCAAACGGAAGGTGTATCGATTGCCTTTGTCCCATACGATGGCGTCGGTGAGAGGCTCGCTGGCAACAAAAAGTCGTTTGGTTTTACCTGCATGATCGGCCAAGGCCAAGCCTACGTTGGACAAGAAACCACCGGCCAACACATCGACCTTTTCTTGGCTGGTTAACTCTATGGCATGGCGCAATGCATCTTCGGGCTTTCCGGCATCATCACGCGCTATCACTTCAACCTTTCGACCCAGCAAACCACCTGCAGCATTGATTTCCTCTACAGCCAATTGCCAGCCCTGTTTGTAAGGCTGTGTGAACTGAGGAATAGCCGAATAGCTGTTGATTTCACCAATGCGAATGGGCGTTTGCGCGAACACAGACAACGTTGTCGAGGACGCAAATGCCACCACCCAAGCTTTTAATCGCCAAAACTTCATGCCAGACTCCTCAAAAGTGAAACTGTATCAGCAAGGCAATTCCAAGGCACTTTGGATACTTTTTGCTTGCCCGCATCAACTCCCTTATGATCAAAAAGCATATAAGTAAAACGAATAAGTAGTTTGATTGAACATAAAGAAGCGCTATATTTAAATCCTTATTTGGCCACGCTCAGGCCATTAAACCTAATTTCAGAGATGTACCAATACACAGATTTCGATCGCCAGTTTGTCAAACTGCGCGCTGCCCAGCACAGAGACCAACTGGAGCGCTGGCAAAAAGGCCAATTGGCTGATGAAGAATTCCGACCCCTTCGCCTCCAAAACGGCTGGTACGTCCAACGCTATGCACCTATGTTGCGCGTGGCCGTGCCTTATGGCGAAATTTCCAGCCAACAATTAAGCGTTTTGGCCCAAATAGCCAAAGAATACGATCAGCCCAACAGCGAGCTTTTCATAAAAGCACAAGCCCAGCAAGACTTGTTGCCCGGAAAATCCCCCCGCCTCATGAAAGGTTACGGTCACTTCACCACCCGTCAAAACGTCCAGTTCAATTGGATTCCTTTGGACAAATCGGCCGACGTGATGGACCTCTTGGCCAGCGTGGACATGCACGGCATCCAGACCAGTGGCAATTGCATTCGAAACATTACCACCGATGAATTGGCTGGTGTGGCTGTGGACGAAGTGGTCGACCCGCGGCCTTATGCTGAAATATTGCGACAGTGGAGCACCCTTCACCCCGAGTTTGCTTTTTTGCCACGCAAATTCAAGATAGCCATCAGTGGCGCTCAAGAAGACCGCGCAGCCATTGGCTGGCATGACGTTGGTTTACAGCTTGTTAAAAATACACAGGGCGAAGTGGCCTTCAAAGTATGGGTGGGCGGCGGCATGGGCCGCACACCCGTCATAGGCACCCTTGTTCGTGAGTTTTTGCCTTGGCAACATATCATGAACTACCTCGAAGCTGTTGTTCGCGTTTACAACCGTTGGGGTCGGCGTGACAACATCTACAAAGCCCGTATCAAAATTTTGGTCAAGGCCGAAGGACAGCGCTACACCGATGAAGTAGAGGCGGAATTCAATGACATCGTTCACACCGATGGTGGACCGCACACCATTAGCCAAGCCGAATTTGATCGTGTGGCAGCTTGCTTTGTCGAACCCCAAACGACTGCTAACTTGGCAGCTTCAGCCAACGCCAATTTAGACGATGTTGCATTTCAGAGATGGCATAAACAAAACGTTGTGCTGCACAAAAATCCGGCGCTGCGCGCTGTTAGCTTGTCTTTCAAACGTTTGGGCTTGGCCCCAGGTGATGCTACAGCCGAACAACTTCAAGCTTCAGCGCAATTGGTGGCCAAGTATTCACGCGGTGAAGCGCGTGTGACTCACTCACAAAACCTAGTGATGCCTTGGGTACAAGAGTGCCAGCTGTTTGACCTCTGGCAAGAAGCCAAAGCATTAGGCTTTGCCAATCCCAACATTGGTTTGCTCAACGACATGATTGCCTGCCCGGGAGGCGACTATTGCGCATTGGCCAATGCACGCGCCATTCCGGTAGCTGCGGCCATCTCAGAACGCTATCAAGACTTGGATGAACTAGACGACCTAGGTCCTATTGACTTGCACATCAGTGGTTGCATCAACTCCTGCGGCCACCACCACAGTGGTCACATTGGCATCTTGGGCGTCGATAAGGATGGCAAAGAGTGGTATCAAGTGACTTTGGGTGGCTCTGACGGATCAGACCTGTCAGGCACTGCGGGCGCAGGCAAAGTAGTTGGCCCCTCTTTTTCAGCAGCCGAAGTACCCGAGGTCATTGAAGCCGTGATCAACAAGTACCTTGAACTTCGCGCAACATCAAGCAATAGCCAAAACGGCCGTGCGGAATATTTCATTGAAACTTTGAGGCGTGTGGGTCAAGACGCTTTCAAAGCAGCGGCCAATTCTGCACGTCACCCTGAACCCGAACTCGCTTGATTGTTTAAAGATTCACATGAAAATTCTGTCCTTTAACGAACACAGCGCTCCTGCAAATGATGCTCACGTTATCAGCTTGGCCAACGATTCAGATCCTCGCAGTGTGTCACTTCAAGGCATCCAACGCATCGATTTGAATTTTCCCAAATTTACCGATGGCCGCGCCTACAGCCAGGCCTTTTTGCTGCGCCGTCGCCTTGGCTTTCAAGGCGAGATACGCGCAACAGGCGATGTCTTGATTGACCAATTGGTTTCTATGGCTCGCACAGGTTTTGATGTGGCCGTATTGCGCGAGGGCTTAGATGCCAGCACAGTCCAACGTCAGCTCGATCGTTTTCCAGCTTTCTACCAAGGCTCAGCAGTCGACACGCAACCCTTGTTTGCAAAAACAACAGCATGAGCGTGTCGACCTTAAGCATTGGCGACTCTAAGCTTCAGCCCAATGCCATTTCCTTGCATGCAAAGCCCAGTGCCACCTATGCTGAGAAAGTGTCAGAAAGCTTGGCATTGCTCCAACAAGCTGTTGCCAATTTCAGCCCGGTCACTCAGGCTTCTAGCTTGGGCGCCGAAGATGTGGTCATCTCTCACCTGATTAACCGCCATGCATTGAATATTCCACTTTTTGTATTGGAAACTGGTGCGCTGCACCGTGAAACATTGGCACTGCTAGAGCGTACTCAAACGCATTCAAAAGTCGCAGTAAAGGTCTATCGCCCTGCCCATGAAAAAGTCATCGCTTTCGTGAAAACGCATGGCCAAAACGCCATGTACGAAAGCCTTGAACTTCGCAAAGCCTGCTGCCACGTTCGCAAGCTTGAGCCCCTGGCAGAAGCTTTGAAAGGTCAACGTGCGTGGATCACAGGCTTGCGACGAGAGCAATCAAGCAATCGGGCGGACGTGCCATTGATCGACCGTGCCGACGAGGCTACCAAAGATCAAATCAAACTCAACCCCTTGGCCAACTGGACATGGGGTGATGTGTGGCACTACATCTCGGTCAATCAGCTTGACTACAACGCTTTGCATGACCAATTTTTTCCCAGCATTGGCTGTGCGCCTTGCACCCGCGCTATAAGCCTTGGCGAAGAGTTTCGCGCTGGTCGTTGGTGGTGGGAAGACGAAACTGCCAAAGAGTGCGGCTTGCACGCTCAGACATAAAACGAATTCAAAAAAGAACATTCATGAACGCACGCACAGAACCCGAATTGCGCCACCACTTAAGCAATGCCCACCTTGACGCGCTAGAAGAAGAAACCATCTTTATTCTGCGCGAAGTGGCTTCCGCCTTTGAGCGCCCCACTTTGCTTTTCTCTGGTGGCAAAGATTCGTTGGTGATGCTGAAGTGTGCAGAGAAAGCTTTTGTCGACAAACAAAAAGGCGGCCGTGTTCCTTACCCCTTGCTTATGATTGATACGGGCCATAACTTCAAAGAAGTGACAGCCTTTCGCGATTTTCGCGCCAACGAATTGGGTGCAGAACTCATTGTGCGAAGTGTTGAAGATTCTATGCAGCGTGGTACTGTGCGATTGGCCTATCCTGATGAATCACGCAACGTGCATCAGTCAGTGACGCTGCTAGAAGCCATTGAAGAATTCAAGTTCGATGCCCTCATTGGCGGCGCTCGTCGCGACGAAGAAAAAGCCCGTGCCAAGGAGCGAATCTTTAGCCACCGTGACAGCTTTGGCCAGTGGCAACCAAAATCACAACGACCTGAATTGTGGTCCTTGTTCAACACCAAGTTGCAACCTGGCGAGCACTTCCGAGTGTTCCCAATTTCTAACTGGACTGAGCTCGATGTCTGGCAATACATTGCACGCGAAAATATCGCTTTGCCTTCCATTTACTACACGCACAAACGCGAAGTGGTCAACCGCCGAGGCTTGCTGGTGCCCGTGACAGAACTGACACCGCCCAAAGAAGGCGAAGCCATTGAATTACGCAATGTTCGCTTTCGCACTGTGGGCGACATCACTTGCACCTGCCCCGTAGAAAGCACTGCAGCCACACCTGAAGAAATTGTGATTGAAACATTGGCCGCCGATGTGAGCGAACGCGGCGCCTCGCGCATGGACGACAAGACTTCTGAGGCCTCCATGGAAAAACGCAAAAAAGATGGGTATTTCTAATGAGCAGCGCGCTTAAATTTATCACCTGTGGCTCGGTTGACGATGGCAAGAGCACCCTCATAGGTCGGCTGCTTGTCGATACCCAAGCCGTGTTGCAAGACCACTTGGCCGGCGTGCAACGTCATGGCGAAACCGACTTGGCTTTGCTCACCGACGGCTTATCGGCTGAACGCGAGCAAGGCATCACCATCGACGTGGCCTACCGCTATTTCAATACAGAATCACGCAAGTTCATCATTGGCGATGCACCAGGTCATGAGCAATACACCCGCAACATGGTCACAGCCGCCTCTAGCGCCGATGCCGCAGTGGTATTGGTCGATGCCACCAAACTTGACTGGAAAGACACCCATCTGAATTTACTGCCGCAAACACGTCGCCACAGTTTGCTTTTAAAACTGTTGCGTGTTCCTTCTGTGGTGTTTGCCATCAACAAACTTGATGCC
>CANNNB010000011.1 GCA_947505995.1 Comamonadaceae bacterium | reverse complement strand
CCCATGGATGGGTACGGGCCATTTGTTTGATTTCGTGGTGGTTACGCCCGTCTTTTTAGGCCAGCAACCTGTCGCTTTGTTTGCTTCAACATGCCATACCATTGACGTTGGGGGACGCGGTTTTACAGCCGATGCGCTTTCTGTATATGAAGAAGGTATCTGCATACCTCACCTCAAACTTGTGCATGCAGGTCAATTAAATGAAGACATACTGAAAATCATTCAGGTAAATTCTCGCAACCCCATCGAGGCTCGAGGCGACATTTTGTCATTGGTCAGTAGCAATGAAGTTGGTTGTCGCCGATTGCTTGACATGATGGCCGAGTTCAAACTCGTTGAGCTTGATGCACTTGCAGAACATATTTTGCTGCAATCAGGACGCGCAACCCGCGAAGCCATTGGCCGGTTGCCTGATGGTGAATGGCAAACAGAAATGATCATCGATGGGTACGAGAACCCCGTCAAGTTGGTGGCCAGCCTTCGGAAAATTGGCGACAGCATCTGTGTCGATTACGAAGGCACATCAGCTGCTTCACAGCGAGGTATCAATTCACCTAAATGCTACAGCGATGCCTATTCTGTTTTTGGACTCAAGTGTTTGATTGCACCTGACGTTCCAAATAACGCAGGTTCGCTGGAACCATTTAAAGTGCTGGCACCTGAAGGCAGTATTGTTAACCCACAGCGCCCCAGTCCAGTGACAGCGCGTCACGTCATTGGTCAAATGCTTCCCGATTTGATGTTCGGTTGTTTGGAACAGGCATTGGATGGCCAAGTCCCTGCGGAATCTGCAGGCAGTATTTGGGTACTGGCCATGAGCCGTGCACCCTCGCAAGGCCGACCCTTCAATGTCATGAGCGTGGGATTAGGGGGCACCGGCGCACGGCCGACCAAAGATGGTTTGTCGACAACCGCATTTCCAAGTGGTGTTGGCGGCATACCGGTAGAAATCACAGAGTCTCAATCGCCACTGATATTTTGGGTCAAAGAATACTTGCAAGATTCGGCAGGTGCGGGGATGTGGAGAGGCGGCCTAAGTCAACGCATCGTTATTGGTTCCAGTGACGGGCTTGGATTTGATTGCTCTGCCGCAACATTCGATCGCCGTGCTCATCCTGCTCGTGGTCGAAGTGGCGGCTTAGAGGGTATGCCTGGCAAAGTTGAAATTCAATCTGCCAATGGAGACGTCGCTGAATTTGAGGGCAAAGGCACGCTTCATATTCCTGCTCACGGCAAGCTGTGTATACAACTCCCAGGCGGAGGTGGGTTTGGATACCCCGACGCAAGGGACATCACGAAAGTCCAACACGATGTTGTCAATGAGTACGTTTCTGCTAGACCCAAATCCGTATAGTTTTACCCCTGTCCCAAACTGACTTTTTAAGGAGATCCTCATGAAATTGATTAAGCGCATGACTTCATACTTTTTGTTATTGCTGTTCGCTACCGTGCTACCAGCAAAGGCGGCCGATTACGCAGGAACTGTGCGTATTTTGGTTGGCTTTCCACCTGGCGGCGCCACCGATGTTGTGGCACGCATCTTAGGAGAGAAATTGAGGGTGATCATGAATCAGCCTGTGATCGTCGAGAACAAACCTGGAGCCGGTGGAATGATCGCTACCCAGCAGCTCAAAGCTGCATCACCAGATGGTTCAACCATTATGCTGACCATCGATCATTCCCATGTCATTATCCCGTTGACCTTCAAGTCACCAGGCTATGACCCCTTGCGAGATTTCACAGCACTTGCAGGTGTTGCCAGTTATTACAACGTAATGGCCCTGTCCAGTACCATTCCAGCCAAAACACCTGCTGAGTTCGGCGCATGGCTTAAATCCAACCCAGGAAAAGCAAATTATGGCATCCCAGCTGTGGGAAGCGTCCCGCAATTTGCAGGATTGCTGGTGGGTCAATCACTCGGAACCCCTATGGTGGCTATACCTTATAAGGGTGGTGCACCCTTGGTTCAAGACCTCCTGGGAGGACAAGTGCCTGCAGCCTTTTTGTCTTTGACTGAATCCATTGAACACCATCGTTCAGGAAAAATGCATGTCATGGCTGTATCTGGAACCAGTCGTGCCAAGTCAGCACCTGATATACCGACATTTCAAGAACTTGGGATCAAGGGCGTTGATAAAAATCCGTGGCTGGCTTTCTTTGGACCAAAGGGCATGCAAACTGAATTCATGGATCGTTTTGGACGTGCTGTTTCCACGGCATTGGCCGACCCTGAAGTGGTAGAGAAACTGTCCAAATTGGGCAACGTAGCCACATATGCCAATTCGACTCAATTGCAAGAATGGGTTACATCAGCCACCTCGCATTGGGGCCCTGTGATCAAGGCTTCAGGTTTTGAATTGCAATGACAGCTTAAATTATCAGTCAGCCAATTGAACCTTGGCTGCCGATATGATTTGGTTCACATATTCACTACGCTGACGCATTTGCAAAGCTTGTCGAATCTGTCCCTTGGCATCGTCAAATTTAGGGGCCACAAAATTGCGAATGTCATCCACCTTAATGATGTGCCAAACATTCTGAACTTGAATGGGCGCAGCAGACACCGCACCTTTTGACAAATTCACCACCACATTGGCAATGAGGGGATTGATCTGTTCTGTTAAAAACCAACCCAAATCACCACCTGCTGCCTTAGACGGGTCAATCGACTTTTCTTTGGCCACTTTGTCAAAGGCGTCGCCTTTGCGCACGCTGGCCAAAGCCGCTTTGGCAGCAGCTTCATCTGCCAAAACGATGTCGCGAATTTTGTACTCTTTGGCGTCTTTCAAAGCCACGACCTGACGGTCGTAATCGGCACGCACTGCGGCATCCGACACGGGATTCTTGGACAAATGATCGGCAATGAGCAATTCAGCCAAGAAGTTTTGCTTTAGCAATTCAATTTGGGCCAAAGAGCTGTCCTGCTTGTCTAAGCCCAACTTCACGGCCTCTTGGCTTATCGCAGCACGGCCAATGAGCTCCCCACGCACCATATTGCGCAGCTCAGGACTGTCTTTGACGCCCTGTGCTGCATTGTTTCTAAGTACCTGATCAAGAAGACCGTTTGACAATGCCACTGAATTGACCACTGCAAAACTTCCGGCTGGCACTTTGGCAGCAGATTGGGTTTGAGCCTGCGCAGTCAAACCAGATGTCAGCGCACAAGCGCAAAGTAAATAAAGACAACGCCAATTCATATAAAAGCTCATTTCAAATTAAAAATTAAGACAGCGACCGAGGTTGCGGCAAACCAGATTTATAACTCACTTTGCAAAGCACATCAGTTTTTGTGCAATTCAACACAGAAGTGGCACTAGCAATGAAAATTAGCCCGGGCAAGGTGCAGTTTCTTGAAGCTGTCGATCAAACGGTGATGCCTGTCCAATCCTTCTAACTTCATGCTGGTGGGCGCTAAACCATAGAATCGCACGCTGCCATTTACTGAGCCCAACACGGCGTCCATGCGGGCATTGCCAAACATGCGGCGCAAGTTGTGTTCGTAATTTTCGATGGCAAGCTCTGGGTCCAACGCAAGCTCTAGCACCACGCCTAATGCTTGGTAAAACAATTTACGCTCAACGGTGTTGTCGTTGTATTGCAAGAAAGCACCCACCAAATCTTGTGCGGCTTCTAATTGCTTCAAGGCCAAGTTGATCAGCAGTTTCAACTCCAGCACAGTCAACTGCCCCCACTCGGTATTCTCATCAAACTCAATGCCAATGAGGGTGGCAATGTCGGCGTATTCGTCGAGTTCGTTGTTTTCCAAGCGGTCTAGCAATGCGGCCAATTGCTTATCGTTTAAGCGATGCAAGTTCAGAATGTCTTCGCGGAACAACAAGGCTTTGTTGGTGTTGTCCCAAATTAAATCTTCTATGGGGTAAATTTCGGAATAGCCTGGCACCAAAATTCTGCAAGCAATGGCACCCAGTTGGTCGTGCACAGTGGAGTACACCTCTTTGCCCATGCCTTTCAAAATGCCAAACAAACTGGCGGCTTCGTCTGCATTGGCTGTGCTGCCCTGACCTGCAAAGTTCCACTCTACAAATTCGCAATCGGGCTTGGCACTGAAGAAGCGCCAAGACACAATGCCGCTTGAGTCAATGAAGTGCTCTACAAAGTTGTAGGGCTCAGTCACTGCGTTGCTTTCAAAGGTGGGTGGCGGCAAATCGTTCAGGCCCTCAAAGCTGCGGCCTTGTAGAAGCTCTGTCAGACTTCTTTCCAGTGCCACTTCCAAGCTGGGGTGCGCACCAAAGGAGGCAAACACGCCGCCAGTGCGCGGGTTCATGAGGGTGACGCACATGACGGGATAGGTGCCGCCCAGTGAGGCATCTTTGACCAACACCGGAAAGCCTTGCGCTTCAAGACCTTGAATGCCAGCCATGATACTGGGGTATTTGGCCAGTACGTTGGCGGGCACATCGGGCAAACAAATTTCGCCTTCCAGAATTTCTTTCTTAACGGCGCGCTCAAAAATTTCGGACAAGCATTGCACTTGGGCTTCGGCCAGCGTGTTGCCAGCGCTCATGCCATTGCTTACGAACAAGTTTTCTACCAAGTTGGAGGGGAAGTACACCACCTGCTGGTCTGATTGCCGCACATAGGGCAGCGAGCAAATTCCGCGTTCAACATTGCCCGAGTTGGTATCGACCAAGTGCGAGCCTTTTAACTCGCCATCGAGGTTGTAGATGCTCAGGCAGTACGGGTCGAGAATTTCTTTGGGCAGCGCATCCTTCTTGCCTGGCTTGAACCATTTCTCGTTGGGGTAATGCACAAAATCGGCGTTAGCCAAGTCTTCGCCCCAATACGCACCTGCGTAAAAGTGATTGTTGTTGAGTCGCTCAATGTATTCACCCAAGGCAGAAGCCAGCGCGCTTTCTTTGGTTGCGCCTT
The DNA here is from genome assembly GCA_947505995.1 of Comamonadaceae bacterium. Next base: position 16,096 of record CANNNB010000011.1, on the reverse strand, counting down.
TGCCGTTGGTAAAACACATGGGCGAATGCGCATCGCGAATATGCAGTGACCACACATTGGGAATGATGTTGCGCCACGAGGCAATTTCAATCTTGATGCCAAGGCCGGCCAAGATGCCTGACATGTTGGCAATGGTTTGCTCCAGTGGCAAATCTTTGCCCAAGATGAAGGTGCTGGTTTCTGCGTTCGGCCTGAGGCTCAATAAGGCTTGTGCATCGGCATCGAGGTTGGCCACTTCTTCAATGACAAACTCAGGCCCCTCTTGCACCACTTTTTTAACGGTGCATCGCTCAATAGAATTCAAGATGCCGCGGCGGTCTACTTCAGAAATATCGGGCGGCAGCTGTACCTGAATTTTGAAGGTCTGCTGGTAGCGGTTTTCGGGGTCGACAATGTTGTTTTGCGAAAGGCGAATGTTCTCAGTGGAGATTTTTCGTGTATCGCAATAAAGCTTTACAAAGTAAGCGGCGCACAAAGCTGAAGAGGCCAGGAAATAGTCAAAAGGGCCAGGGGCTGAGCCATCGCCCTTGTAGCGAATAGGTTGGTCGGCTATCACCGTGAAGTCATCGAACTTGGCTTCTAGGCGAAGCTTGTCGAGAAAATTGACTTTGATTTCCATGGTTTGTATTCAATCACTGTTTGCGCAACGATAATGCAAAAGTGATCTGAAATTCGCGATCGCATCGGTTTACCGCTTTAAAACTTTCAAACTCCCTTCAAATGCCCAGGTCAAAAACCTCATCAAAATGAATGTTTTGCTGAAATCAGAATCTGTGAGCTTTTGGCAAGCCTTTGTCTTTTGGCTCAAATTAGGCTTCATCAGCTTTGGCGGCCCTGCGGGTCAAATTGCCATCATGCACGAAGAGTTGGTGGTTAGACGGCGCTGGCTATCTGAAAAACGTTTCCTTCATGCGCTCAATTACTGCATGGTGTTGCCTGGCCCGGAAGCCCAACAGTTGGCCACCTACATTGGTTGGTTGATGCACAAAACACGGGGTGGCATTGTGGCTGGTGTTTTGTTTGTATTGCCCTCACTGTTCCTCTTAATTGCGCTGTCATGGATTTACATAGCCTACGGTCAAGTCGCTTGGGTGGCCGGATTGTTTTATGGCATCAAGCCCGCCGTGACCGCCATCGTCATTCAAGCTGCGCATCGCATCGGCTCTCGGGCTTTAAAAAATAATTTTTTGATGGCCATTGCAGCGGCCAGTTTCGTCGCCATCTTTGCACTCAATGTGCCCTTTCCAATCATCGTTTTAGCAGCTGCAATCATTGGTTTTGTAGGAGGCCGCAAATGGCCTGATTCCTTCAGTGCAGGAGGTGGCCATGCCGCCTCACAAGCCAACTACGGAAATGCGCTCATCAACGATGACACGCCCACACCTGCGCATGCCATCTTCTCTGTGAAGCGTTTGCTGCAGGTGCTGCTAGCAGGCTTGGTTTTATGGGCTGTGCCCATGGGTTACTTGGTGCTACACAACGGATGGGATCACACCTTCACCCAAATGAGTTGGTTCTTTACCAAAGCGGCGCTACTGACTTTTGGCGGTGCTTATGCCGTATTGCCTTATGTGTACCAAGGCGCAGTTGAGCAGTTTGCTTGGATCACAGCCACTCAAATGATCGATGGTTTGGCCTTAGGAGAAACCACGCCGGGCCCGCTCATCATGGTGGTGGCTTTTGTGGGATTTGTAGGGGGCTATGTCAAAGCTGTGTTGGGCCCTGACAGTTTGTTTTTAGCGGGTGCATTAGCGGCCACGCTGGTCACATGGTTCACATTTTTACCATCATTTATTTTTATCTTGGCAGGCGGACCGATGGTGGAGAGTACGCACAACGATTTGAAGTTCACCGCACCATTGACAGCCATCACCGCAGCCGTGGTGGGCGTGATTGTGAATTTGGCCTTGTTCTTTGCCCATCACACACTGTGGCCACAAGGCCTGAGTGGCGCCATCGATGTGCCATCGGCCATCATTGCGGTGGCTGCGGCCGTAGCACTGCTCAAATTCAAGCTCAATGTGATGCATGTTATTGGGGTGTGTGGGTTGATTGGCATTGGCTTACAATACGCGGCGAAGTAAATCATTGGAAAGAGATAAAAGCTTAACTCGACAGATCTCCATTTAATCAAACTAAACAATGACCAAAGAATTCGACATCGTGGTGCACGGCGCCACTGGCTTTACTGGCCGCCTCATTGCAGAGTATTTACTCACCCTCTCAGACACTGGCCTCACATGGGCCATGGGTGGTCGCAGTTTAGAAAAGTTGCAAGCAGTCCGGGACGAAATTGGCGCACCTGCTTCTACCCCCTTGGTGGTCATTGAAAGCAGCGACGAGGCTTCTCTGAAGTCTTTGATGTCCAAAACTCGTTTGGTCATTTCAGCAGTGGGCCCCTACCAGTTGTACGGCAATGAACTCATCAAAGCCTGCGCCGAATCAGGCGTTGACTATGTTGACTTGTGCGGCGAGCCCGCATGGATGCGCCACATGATTGACCAGCACCAAGCCACCGCCCAAGAAAGCGGCGCTCGCTTGGTCTTCTCTTGCGGCTTTGACTCAAGCCCCTTCGACTTGGGTGTGCTCATGGCACAAGACGAAATGACAAAACGTTTTGGCAAGCCCGCGCCAAGTGTGCGCGGTCGTGTCCGTAAAATGAAGGGCACATTTTCTGGCGGCACAGCAGCCAGCTTCAAAGCTACCATGGCTGCAGCAGCCACTCAGCCTGGCGTCATTGACCTCTTAAAAAACCCCTTCTCACTCACACCAGGCTTTGAAGGCCCGCGCCAACCCGCAGGCCACAAACCCATGTTGGACGAAGTCATGGGCGTCTGGGTTGCGCCCTTCATCATGGCCACCATCAACACGCGCAATGTGCACCGTTCCAACTTTTTAATGAACCATGTGTGGGGCTCCAATTTTGCATACGACGAAATGATCGTCACCGGACCTGGCGAAAAAGGCGAAGCCATTGCCAATGCCATTGCGCAAGACAAGAGCATGAGTGAAGACAAACTCAAACCCGGCGAAGGCCCTTCCAAAGCCGAGCGCGAAGCAGGCAGCTACGACGTCCTGTTCATTGCCACCAACGAGCAAGGCCAATCGGTGCAAGTGGGCGTCAAGGGCGACCGCGATCCTGGTTATGGCAGCACTTCCAAAATGATTGCAGAAGCGGCCATTTGCTTGTTGAAAGACGCCACTGAAACCAAGGGCGGGTTCTGGACACCCGCTTCAGCCATGGGCAATGCCCTCATTGCGCGTCTGCAGTCACATGCAGGCCTGACGTTTACTGTGGAATAAAGCGCTTTGCAGTTCAAGGATTAAGTTCCATCGCCGAAGGCAAAAAGCCTTTCAGACTGTGTACGCCATTGGCAAACAAAATGGCATTCACAGTAGCCTGCGCAGTGGCTTCTGCAGCCATCACTGTCAGGAGCATCATGTCGGGTGCGGTACTTTCAGCACAAGTGGCCATGGCAAACAAAGTATCGCCATCTAAAGTGGTGTGAGCAGGCCGAATGCTTCGCGCAAACCCATCATGGGCACTCATGGCCAAACGTTTAGCCTGCGCTTTGGTCAAGTTGGCATTGGTGGCCACCACACCAATGGAGGTGTTGGTGCCCGCCATAGGAATGGCCGAACTTTGACCCGCCAGCAATGCTTGTTGCGTATTCAGCAAGCGCGTACCGTCAGCCGTACGGGCACCCGCCAACACCTGACCCGTGGCAGGGTCAATCACATCGCCCACGGCGTTGCAAGCCACCATGGCGCCCACTTGCCAGGGGCCCACTCTGACCAACGCATGGCCTATTCCGCCTTTCATGGCGCGAGGCAAGCCAAACAACTTTCCCACAACGGCGCCAGCGCCAGCGCCAACATTGCCAGACATGGGTAGGACCACCGAACGCATGGCACTGGCAGACATTGGCTTTTGATAAAGCGCATCTTCGCAAGCCGCATAGCCAGCGGCGGCGTCGGGCCTGATTTTGGCGTTGTCGCCTTCCCGCACAAGTGGCAAGTCAAATAAAACAGCGGCTGGCACGATGGGTACACACCCATGGCCAGTTTGAAATCCAAGGTTGCGTTCGTCCAACCAACGCATGACACCGCTGGCCGCGTCCAAGCCAAAGGCGCTGCCCCCAGACAACAACACCGCATGCACCTTGTCGACCAAATTGGTGGGGTCGAGCAAATCGGTTTCTCGGGTGCCAGGGGCAGCACCACGCACGTCGACACCGCCCACAGCGCCTTGGGGGGCCAAGACCACCGAGCACCCGGTTAAGCGCTGGCTAGAGGTAAAGTGGCCCACGTGCAAGCCTGCAATGTCGGCAATGCTGCCGTAATGCGGGTTGGCTCTTTCGCTCAATCGGTTGTTTACAATGTTCTGAGATGTCATGTGAAAACCTTTTATCAATGCAAGGACCAGTCAGCGCCATCGCGCCAGACCGGCTACAAGCTCTGAAGTCACAAGGATAACGCTTGTCTTCCTTTGTAATCCAACGTTTCTTCAGTTTTTTCGCCACCTTGGCGGTCACGTCGGTGGTGGTGTTCGGCGTGCTTGAATGGTTGCCAGGCAACGCAGCGCAAGTTATTTTGGGCGAAACCGCAACCCCAGAATCTTTGGCAGCCATGGAAGAAAAATTGGGCCTCAACCAGCCGGCCCTATCACGTTATGTTGAATGGGTGGGGGGCTTGCTTCAAGGCCAATCGGGCATGAGTATTTCCTACGACACCCCCACAGCCGCGCTCATGATCGAGCGCATGCACGTGACCTTGCCATTGGCCATCATGGCCATGAGCATGACCATCATCATGGCCTTGTGTCTGGGTTTGTATGCCGCCTCCAAACAAAATACCGCAGGTGATATGGGGGTCATGACTCTCAGCCAATTGGGTTTGGCTTTGCCTAATTTTTGGTTGGCCATTTTGTTGATCTTGCTTTTTGCCGTGCACCTTCAATGGGTGAGTGCAGGGGGTTTTCCGGGATGGTCTAAAGAAGATGGTGGTGGCTTGTGGGCTGGCACTGCGGCTTTGATATTGCCGGCCATGGCCTTGGCAGCTGTGCAAACCGCCATTCTCACGCGGGTCACGCGTTCTGCAGTCATTGAATCGATGTCTGAAGATTACGTGCGCACTGCGCGTGCCAAGGGCTTATCCAAGCAACAAGTGCTGTGGCGACACGTGCTGCGCAATGCCATGATTCCCGTGGTCACGGTCATGGGTTTGCAATTTGGCAACCTCATCACCAGCGCCATCGTGATTGAAAACGTGTTTGTACTTCCTGGCATTGGCCGTCTCATTTTTCAGGCCATTGCCAACCGCGATTTGATTGTGGTGCGCGACGTGGTCATGCTGCTGTCGGCCATGGTCATTTTGATCAACTTCTTCATTGACTTGCTCTATGCCTGGATTGATCCACGCTTAAAAACAGGTGCGGCGGCCGTATGAGCTCAGCACCAACTTTCAATCGCAGTGTGCAGCGGGCTTTCAAGCACCGCAGTTTTGTGACGGGTTCAGCCATTGTGTTTTTGCTTGTTGTCAGCGCAGCGGTGTCCTTGTTTTGGTCACCCTACCCAGTGGGTGACATAGACATTCCCAACAAATTAGCGGCTGTCAGTGCCCAACATTGGTTTGGCACTGACAGCCTTGGACGCGACATTGCGTCTCTGTTGTTGGTAGGCAGTCAAAACTCTTTGCTAGTCGGTTTCATTGCGGTGGGCATTGGCTTGGGTTTTGGCGTTCCACTGGGCCTCATGGCGTCTGCCCAACGCGGCTGGGTCGAAGAGGTGATCATGCGCGCTGCCGACTTCACTTTTGCTTTTCCCGCATTGCTCTCGGCCATTTTGCTCACAGCTATTTACGGGCCAGGCTTGGTGATCAGCATCACGGCCATTGGTATTTTCAACATCCCAGTGTTTGCACGTATCACGCGGGGTGCGGCCAATGCCGTGTGGTCGCGCGACTTCACCTTGGCAGCAAGTGCCGCAGGCAAAACAAAATGGGCCATTACCTGGGAGCATGTGTTGCCCAATGTGGCCAGTGTGCTCATTGTGCAAGCTACCGTGCAATTTGCCATTGCCATCTTGGCAGAGGCCGCTTTGTCTTACTTGGGACTGGGTACGCAGCCGCCCAATCCCAGTTGGGGTCGGATGCTGAATGAAGCGCAATCGCAAATGTTTCAAGCGCCTATGCTGGCGGTGTACCCAGGCATCGCCATTGCCCTGGCCGTGCTAGGTCTGAATTTAATGGGCGATGGACTGCGTGACCTGCTCGACCCTCGATTGTCGAGAACGCGATAAGCGCACTGGCTTGAACATGACTGCTTCCAACGCCACCCCTTTGTTGTCCGTTCGCAATTTGCGAGTGGCCTTGCAAACATCGTACGGCCAACTGGAAGCTTTGCGCGGGGTCGATTTTGAAATGCAGCGCGGTGAGACATTGGGTTTGATTGGCGAGAGCGGATGCGGCAAATCACTCACCGCTTTGGCCATCATGGGATTGCTGCCAGAAAGCGCCACAGTTTCGGGATCGATAGCCTTGAATGGCCAGGAGCTCACTCAACTGAGTGATCAAGATTTGTGCGTCATGCGAGGTGCTCGGATGGCCATGATTTTTCAAGAGCCTATGACTGCACTCAATCCTTTGCACCCCATTTGGAAACAAATTGCAGAGCCTCTTCAGTTGCATCAGGGCATGGACTTGGTCTCTGCCAAAGCACGTGCGCTTGAATTGTTAGAGCGCGTTCAATTGCCTCGGGCGCGCGAACGCTTGGATAATTATCCGCATCAACTCTCGGGAGGTCAGCGCCAGCGCGTCATGATCTCCATTGCCTTAGCCTGTCAGCCCGACATTTTGATTGCCGACGAACCTACCACGGCCCTTGATGTCACAGTTCAAAAAGAAGTGTTGGCCTTGATTCGCCAGTTGGTGACCGAAGATGGCATGGGCCTTCTGTTAATTAGCCACGACTTGGGCCTGATGCGCGACCAAGTTGAGCGCATCATGGTGATGTATGGCGGTGCTGTTGTTGAAAGTGCGCCCACACCGGCCTTGTTTGCAATGCGCGCACACCCCTATACCCAAGGCCTGTTTGCAGCGCGCCCTCAGCTGGGCTTGAAACGCGGCACACGCCTGCAGACCATCGCTGGCAATGTGCCTGAAATTTTCAATTGGCCACAAGGCTGCGCATTTGCCGACCGCTGCACTTATGTGCAAAACAATTGCATACAGATTTCGCCGCAGCTTGAACTTGTGCCCAACACGGCACATGTCATTGATGCCATGCATGCCAACAAGCCAAGTCAGGTTTCTGCGCATTGGGTGCGTTGTCCCCATTGGCAAAAATTGGAGGCGGCAACATGAACAGCCTTCAAAGCGTTTTGCTAGATGTGCAACACGTGAGTCAGCAATATGCTTTACCTAAGCCTTCTGTGTTTGCCAAGGCAGGGCACATTCAAGCTTTGAATGATGTGAGTTTTCAATTGTCTGCTGGCAAGAGCATGGGCATTGTGGGCGAGTCGGGTTCGGGCAAATCGACCTTGGCTCGTTTGGTTATGGCCCTTGAAAAACCCACGCAAGGTCAGGTCCTGTTCAAAGGGCAAAACTTGAACGCATTGCCGCAGGACCAACTTCGGCATGCGCGCAGCGATTTCCAAATGGTCTTCCAAGACCCCTATGGCTCACTAGATCCACGGCAAAAAGTTTTGCGCATTGTGGCAGAGCCGCTGCACAGCACCTTAAACAGGGGTTCTGGTCAAGCACTGAGTGCCCAAGATTTAAAAGACCGCGCAGCTCTTGCACTCACAGAAGTAGGCTTGCGGGCCTCAGACCTTGACAAATACCCGCATGAATTTTCTGGCGGTCAACGCCAGCGCATCGCCATCGCCAGGGCCCTGATCACCCGCCCTTCGCTGATTGTGGCAGACGAGCCTGTGAGCGCTTTGGATGTCTCGGTGCAAGCCCAGGTGCTTAACCTCATGATGGACTTGCAGGACCGTTTTGGCTTGAGTTACTTGTTTGTCAGCCATGATCTTGCAGTCGTCAATCTGATGTGCGACGATGTGATCGTTTTGCAGCATGGACAGGTGGTGGAGGCTGGTTCGGCCGGTGAAATTTTTCAACGGCCACAACACCCCTATACCCAAGCATTGCTGGCTGCCATTCCAGGCCTATCGCAGTGATAAACAAAACTGCAAGCCAAGTATTTGAAGATGAAGTCTAATTATTGATGAAGGAGTTTTTCATGACACTAGCACCTCGTTCAACGCGTCGCCAACTGGGCCAATTTGGTTTAGCCCTGGTTGCAGCCGCTAGCATCATTCTTGTTCATCCTACAGCCCATGCACAGTCGAAAAAAGACAGCGTGGTGGTGGGCATGATTTTGGAGCCCACCAGCCTCGATCCAACCACAGCGCCAGCAGCAGCCATTGGTGAAGTGGTGCACTACAACATTCTTGAAGGCCTTACCAAGATCAATGTCGATGGCTCTGTGACACCTTTGCTGGCTGAAAGCTGGGCCATGGACGCTGACGGAAAAGCCTTTACCTTCAAACTGCGCAAGGGTGTGAAGTTTCAAGACGGCGCAGCTTTTGATTCGGCTGCTGTGAAGTTCAGCTTTGATCGAGCCAAAGCCGAGAAGAGCACCAACAAAGCCAAGGGTGCAGTGTTCAACAACATTTCGCACATTTCAACACCCGATGCGCACACAGTGGTCTTGGTTTTGACCAACCCCGACGGCAATTTCTTGTTCCGCATGGGCGAGAACACGGCCGTCATCTTGCACCCCAACTCTGCTGACTCTGCAGCCACCAAGCCTGTTGGCACAGGCCCATACAAACTAGAAAACTGGGCCAAGGGCACGGCCGTCATGCTCACCAAATGGGACGGCTACCGGGATGCCGCCAATGTCAAAATAAAGAAGGTCACATTCCGGTTCATCAACGACTCATCGGCGCAAGTGGCTGCCCTGCTGGCCGGCGACATCGATGGCATGCCCCGCTTTCAGTCCCCCCAAAGCTTGAAACAATTTCAAACTGACAAGCGCTTCATGGTGGAACTGGGCAGCACAGCCGGCAAAGGCATCATGACCATCAACAACAAAAAGAAACCCTTTGACGATGTGCGCGTGCGCCGCGCGCTGTCTCATGCCATCGACAAAAAGGCTTTCATTGATGGCGTGTTCGAAGGATTGGCCAAGCCCATTGGCAGCCACATGGCACCCACCGATGCAGGCTATGTTGACCTGACGGGCCAATATGCCTTCGATCCCGAAAAAGCCAAGGCCTTGTTGAAGGAAGCTGGTGTGCAAACCCCCTTGAACGTGACTCTCACATTGCCACCACCACCCTACGCGCGCAAAGGCGGTGAAATTTTGGCCGCTCAACTGGCCAAGGTTGGCATCGTGGCCAAAATTGAAAACGTCGAATGGGCTCAATGGTTGGGCGGTACCTTCAAAGGTAATTTTGACCTGACTGTGATTAACCACGTCGAGCCCCTAGACTACATGGCCTATGCCAACCCACAGTACTACTGGGGCTATGACAGCAAAGCCTTCCGAGATTTAGCTGCCAAACATTCAGCCACAACGGGTGCCAAAGACCGAACCAAATTGTTTGGCGACATGCAGCGCATGATTGCCAACGATTCCGTCAATGTGTTTTTGTTCAACGCCACCAACACCGCTGTTTACAAAAAAGGCCTCAAAGGCTTGTGGTCTAGCTCACCTATTTTTGCCAATGACATGGCGGCGGTTTCGTGGAATTAAGCTTCGTAGTGTTTTCCGAGGGTCAATAATTCAGGTGTACCAATGAGTTGATTCAGCTCATCAAAGTTCAGCATTTTGTCGCGCCAAGGTGTGGTGGTTTGACTCATCTGCAAGCTGCCGTAGTAGCCCTGCAAACTGTGCGCTACAGCTCGTGCTGTACCCCCTGGAAAAATGACAATCCTAAAACCTCGCTCGCCCAATTCAGAAGCACTTTGAATGGGCGTTTGACCGCCCTCCACCATGTTGGCCAACAAAGGAATGCGGTGAGCAAACTGATCACAGGCTTGCTGCATTTGATCGGGCGTGCGCAAAGCTTCAATGAACAAGGCATCGACACCGCAAGCTAAGTAGGCTTCGGCACGGTCCAAGGCAGACTGAATGCCTTCTACGGCCAACGCATCTGTTCGCGCCAAAATCAAGGTGTTGCTGCTTTGGCGAGCGTCCAATGCCGCTTTCAATTTGCCTTGCATCTCAGCTACCGGCACCACCCCTTTGCCATCCAAATGACCACAGCGCTTGGGAAAGGTTTGGTCTTCAATTTGAATCATGGCGGCACCCGCGCGCTCAAAATCGCGAACGGTGCGTTGGGTGTTCAGTGCATTGCCAAAACCAGTATCGGCGTCCACGATAACGGGCAGTGATACGCGGTCGGTAATGTGCGCCAAGGTTTGCGCCACTTCGGTGGCTGTGGTCAGGCCAATATCAGAGCGCCCCAAGCGGGTGTAGGCAATGGACGCGCCAGACAAATACAAGGCCTCAAAACCAGCCTGCTGGGCAACCAAGGCGCTGAGGGCATCGTAGACGCCTGGCGCCAACAATGCCTTGGGTTGTTGTAAACGTTTCACCAAATTAGATGCGTTGAGTTCCAGGTCTGGACCTGTGGCTTTTAAAGTCATCAAGAGTTCTCCCATATTTTTTGTGTCACCTAATGCGCCGCATTGTGGTCAGCTGTTTGGTTTAGCTGCCATGCGTTGTTTCAGTACATTCACCAAACCACCGGCATTCACCATGTCCATCAGAAAAGAGGGCACAGCATGGCAAGTCAATTTTTGGCTCTGCGCCGTTATAACGTGAGGTGTGCCTTCGCAATGCAGTTGCACCCTCTCGTTTTCTTGCAGCGTTTCAGCTTCGGGGCAAGTGAGTAACAACAAGCCTAAATTAAATGCATTTCTAAAAAAGAGTCCGCTGTATGAAGGGGCTATGACCGCTGCTATACCCAAATGTTTCAAGGCTTCCGCAGCTTGTTCGCGCGATGAACCGATGCCGAAATTAGGTCCTGCCACCAACACATCACCCGGCTTCACACCTGAAGCAAAATCTGTACGGTGGACTTCTAAGCAGTGCGATGCAATGACCTCAATGCCGTGTTTCATATAGGCACCAGGCGCCATGGCATCGGTATCAATGTTGGCCCCTACCCGCCAAACTTTGTGAAATTCAGCTGCGCCATGTGTCATGCCAAGACCTCACGCACATCGGCAATATGCCCTTTCAGTGCAGAAGCTGCCACGGTGGCGGGTGATGCCAAATAAACCTGAACACTGGCAGGCCCCATGCGCCCTTGAAAATTTCTGGCCGTGCTTGAAATCACAGTAGCACCTTCTTCAAAAGTACCACCATAACCTGCACAAGCACCACAGGCATTGGGCAATATGCTGGCACCTGCATCCTTCAAGATTTGCATCACACCTTCACGCACTGCCTGCGCTTGGTCTCTTGCACTGGCAGGCGCCACCATGAGTTGCACACCTGCAGCCACTTTGCGGCCCTTTAAAACTTCGGCTGCTGCGCGTAAATCGGCCAGCTTAGCACCCGTGCACGCGCCAATGTAGGCCACTGTGGGCAAGATGTGCGAATACTCACCAACGGCTTTGGTGTTTTCAGGACTGTGCGGCGCTGCCACCTGCGGGCTCAATTGCGAGGCCTCAAAATCAAAGCGTTGGCAGTCGGCCGTTTCATCGGTTTCAAAGTATTGGCTCTGCTCAATGACATCTTCAGAAACACCCACAGATTTCAAATAATCGCGGGTGGTGCTGTCTGCCGCGATCAGCCCCACTTGAGCCCCCATCTCGGCACTCATGTTGGACAGGGTCATGCGCTCTTGCATGCCTAGACCGCGAACTGTGTCGCCCGCAAATTCAAGCGCTTGGTAGTTGCCGCCATTCATGCCAAACTTGCCTATCATGTGCAGCATCATGTCTTTGGCACAAACACCTTTTTGAAGTGCGCCATGCCACATCATTCTGAGCGTTTGCGGCACTTGCACCCAAATTTCGCCAGTGGCCACCACACCCAACATTTCTGTAGCGCCAATGCCAAACATGTAGGTACCAAATGCACCGCCTGTTGGTGAATGGGAGTCACCTCCTACACAAAAATAGCCAGGCTTCAAATGCCCACGTTCAGGCAACACCACATGGCAAATACCTTCAGAATCAATCACATGGGGGAGTTGCCACTCTTTGGCTACATCGCGGGTGATGCGAACTATTTTTTCAGATTCTGCGTCTCTCGCAGGCACATAGTGGTCAAGCACCAACACCACTTTGTTTCGATCCCAAATTTGGGCACCAATTTCGGCCAGCATGGGCTTTAATCGACGCGGCCCAGATGAGTCGTGAAACATGGCCAGATCAACTTGGCAAGTGAGCACATCGCCCACACTGACGTGGGACTGCCCAGAGGCGCGTGCAATGAGTTTTTGGGCCAATGTCGACCCTGCAGAACTTGCGTGGCTTGCTCTCTTCAATTCTCTTTCAGTGCTCATTCTGTTTTGGCTCCTGAGCATGGCATGACAAGATAGGACATTTTGTAGGACACGTTGTTGATTTCACCTAGAGGCCCAAACCAAGGCCTCAGGCGTAGTGGGCTCTCAATTCACGCTTGAGCAATTTACCGCTGGGGTTTTTAGGCAGCACCTCGGCGAAGAGCACACGCTTTGGCACTTTGAAAGTAGCCATGTGTTGCTTGCAATGCGCCATCACCTCGGCTTCTGTCAATGTTTGTCCAGTCTTCAAAACAATCACCGCGGTGACCGCCTCCACCCACTTCGGATCGGGCAAGCCAATGACCGCCACTTCGCTCACGGCCGGTAGGCGATAAATCATCTCTTCCACTTCGCGACTGGCTACGTTTTCACCGCCTGTTTTAATCATGTCTTTTTTGCGATCGACCACACTGATGTAGCCCTCCTCGTCGATGGTAGCCAAGTCACCACTGTGAAACCAATCTCCCGAGAACGAGGCGCGGGTTTTTTCATCATCCTTGAAATAACCCAACATCAAATGCGGCGAGCGATGCACGATTTCACCTACTTCGCCCGGCTTCACATCTTGCATGTCGTCGTTCACCACGCGTGTTTCCACATTCAATACAGCGCGGCCACAAGAGCCGGGTTTGCGCAGTTGATCGTCTGGGCCCAGCATGGTGGCCAAAGGCGCAATTTCTGTTTGGCCATACAAATTCCACAAACGCACCTTGGGCAAACGCGATGCCAATTCTTTCAACACTTCTACGGGCATGATGGAAGCTCCGTAATAGCCCTTGGCCAAATGCGTGAGCTTGTCGGGATCGAACAGAGGCGAGCGCAGCAAGGCAATCCACACCGTGGGCGGCGCAAAGAAACTGGTGATTTTGTATTTCTCAATCAAGGCCAACAAATTGTCAGGCACGGGTTTTGAGGTAATGACGTTGCTGCTGCCAATGTAGATGGCAGGGCCAAAGAACACATCAAGCTGCGCGCAGTGATAAAGCGGCAGCGCGTGCAAAGCCAAGTCTTGCTCGGCAATTTCGGCATTCACCACGCAACTCACGTATTGCCACAACACGGCATCGTGCGTGAGCATGGCGCCTTTGGGCATCGACTCTGTGCCGCTGGTGTAGACAATTTGCGCCAAGTCTTGGCTGGCCAAACCGCTCTCAGGTAAAGCTTTTGTGTATGCGGCCAATTCATGAAAATTAAGCATGCCTGCCACTGGCTCGCTTGGGTCTTCAGAAGGCAACCAAACAAACTGCTTCACTTGGGTGTCAAGCGCAGAGGCTTGCCGCGCCAGATCGGCCAGGCCCGAATCGGTGGCCAATGTGGCAGCACCCGCGTGCCGCAGGATGTAAGCCACTTCGTCGGCCTTCAACATGAAATTGATGGGCACCATGACCGCCCCCATGCGCGCCAAGGCAAAGCGCAGCGCTGCAAAGCCATGAGAATTGCGCGCCAGCACAGCCACCCGATCGCCAGGCTTGACGCCATGGCCCGACAGTCCTGCCGCTAAACGAGTGACCAAGGCGTCAAACTCGGTATAAGTCCAAGATGTGCTGCCACACACAATGCCCAGCTTTTGGGGCAAGCGCAATGCCGTTCGCCTGAGGGCATCGGCAATGGTCTGGCGCCTAACAGCGGGTGAAATGACGGGCTTTGCTTCAGTTGACATTCAAAAGTTCCAAATCAAATCGATAATGAGCCCATTGAACTCGAAATTAAAGAGGCCGCCATTGGCACTTCCACCACCCTCCCCCCGAAAACTGTCACATACGCGCACCGTGGTCTATTCAGGCTTTGCACGGAACGATGGCATGTGGGACATTGAAGCAGCACTCATTGACGTCAAAACCTACAATTTTGCCATTCCCAGCCAAGACACCCGTGAAGCGGGACAGCCCATCCATGACTTGAGCATTCGCCTGACGGTCGACGACCAATTCGTTATTCACGACGTGCTCACTGAGATGGCTCACAGACCGCACCCGGAATGCGACCAATCACCCCAAGGCATGCACAAATTGATTGGCTGCAAATTGAGTTCAGGTTGGCGCAAAGCCATAGACGCGCAAATTGGCGGCATTGCGGGTTGCACCCACTTGCGAGAGATGTTGTTCAACATGGCCACCGCGGCATACCAAACCATTCCTTCTGCGCTTCATTTTAGAAACCAACAAGCCGGCCTGCCCGAAGAGGTGCCCACCACACCGCCACCGCATGTGGGCAAATGCATGTCATGGGCTTTTGATGGTCCCGTGGTACAACGCCACTATCCCATGTTTTATCAAAAACCCAAGGAAGCTTAAATTGCAAGGCATGCCAAAGTCCCTGCGATAATCAGCACCTCTTTCGCGGGCCTCCTTGGCCCGCTCCTTCCATCAGCCCCTGGATATAAACCAGTCACCGCTTGGAGTCTCTTGTGAGCAAAAAAGTATTTATCAAAACCTTCGGGTGCCAAATGAACGAGTACGACTCGGACAAAATGGCCGATGTCATGAAGGCCGCCGAGGGCTACGAGCCCACCCAAAACGTCGAAGAAGCCGACCTCATTTTGTTCAACACCTGCTCGGTGCGAGAACGTGCCCAAGAAAAAGTATTCAGCGACTTAGGCCGTGTGAAGCACCTCAAAGAAAAAGGTGTTTTGATTGGCGTGGGCGGTTGCGTGGCCAGCCAAGAGGGCGCCGACATCATCAAACGCGCACCCTATGTTGACGTGGTCTTTGGTCCTCAAACTTTGCACCGCCTGCCCGAACTTTTGGCTGCTCGCAGCGCCAAAAAACGTCCCCAAGTCGACATCTCTTTTCCCGAGATTGAAAAGTTCGATCACCTACCCCCCGCCAAGATGGACGGCCCCACCGCGTTCGTGTCCATCATGGAAGGGTGCAGCAAATATTGCAGCTATTGCGTGGTGCCGTACACCCGCGGTGAAGAAGTGAGTCGTCCCTTTGAAGACGTGTTGGTTGAAATAGCGGGCTTGGCCGAACAAGGCGTGCGAGAAGTCACCCTGTTGGGTCAAAACGTCAATGCCTACCGCGGCAAAATGGGCGACACGGCCGAGATTGCCGACTTTGCCCTGCTGATTGAATACGTGGCCGACATGCCAGGCATTGAGCGCATTCGCTATACCACCAGCCACCCCAATGAGTTTACCCAGCGCCTCATTGATGTGTACGCCAAGGTGCCCAAATTGGTCAGCCATTTGCACTTGCCCGTGCAACACGGCTCCGACAGAATTTTGATGGCCATGAAACGTGGCTATACCGCGATGGAGTACAAAAGCACCATTCGCAAACTGCGCGCCATTCGCCCAGACATGGCCATGAGCAGCGACTTCATTGTGGGTTTTCCCGGCGAGACCGATGAGGACTTCAACAAAATGATGAAGCTCATTGACGATGTGGGTTACGACACCAGTTTCAGCTTCATTTTCAGCCCGCGTCCTGGTACGCCTGCAGCCAACTTGCACGACGACACACCGCATGATGTCAAGCTCAAGCGTTTGCACCATTTGCAAGCCACCATTGAAGCCAATGTGAAACGCATTGGCGACAGTCGCCTGAACACGGTGCAACGCATTT
>CANNNB010000010.1 GCA_947505995.1 Comamonadaceae bacterium | reverse complement strand
GGCGCCATTGCCCTGGGTCACCCTTTGGGTGCATCAGGCGTCAAGCTCATGACCACTTTGTTGCATGAACTCGAAAGAACCCAGAAACGCTTTGGCTTGCAAACCATGTGTGAGGGCGGCGGGCAAGCCAATGTCACCATCATCGAGAGACTTTGAATTATGCGCATTTGTGAAAATAGAACCGTCATCATTACTGGCGCAGGTGGCGGCTTAGGTCGTGCTTATGCGCTGGCATTTGGTCAAACAGGTGCCAACGTGGTGGTCAATGACATTCGCCTAGAGGCTTCTGAGCAAGTGGCAACTGAAGTCATTGCAGCAGGTGGCAAAGCACTGGCCAATCAAGGTGACATTACCAGCATGGCCGGTGCACAAAGCATTGTGGATGCCGCTGTCGCCGCATTTGACGAAGTGCATGTGTTGGTCAACAACGCCGGTATTTTGCGTGACCGCATGTTCATCAGCCTCAATGAAGAAGACTGGGACTTGGTGATGAAGGTGCACCTCAAAGGTCACTTTTGTTTGGCCAACATTTTGGGTCGGCGCTGGCGTGATGCTGCCAAGGCAGGCCAGAAAATAGAGGCCCGAATCATTAACACCAGTTCAGGTGCTGGCCTGCAAGGCTCCGTTGGACAATCCAATTATTCTGCAGCCAAAGGAGGCATTGCCTCCCTCACCTTGGTACAAGCTGCCGAGATGGCGCGCTACGGCATCACGGTCAATGGCTTGGCACCCGCAGCGCGCACGTCCATGACGGAAAGTGCCATGCCCGACGTGGTCAAAGCACCCTCAGATGGCAGCTTTGATGCTTGGTCACCCGACAATGTCGCACCCTTGGTGGTGTGGTTGGGTAGCCTTGAATCCTCGCACGTCACGGGTAAATTGTTTGAGTCGCAAGGTGGTCGAATTTCGATGTGCGATGGCTGGCGCACAGATGCCACCCTTGACAAAGGCGCACGTTGGCAACCTGAAGAATTAGGTCCCATCGTCAACCAATTGATTGAACAAGCGACACCTGCACAAAAAGTGTGGGGCACCTGAATTGAAGCACCTGCCCTTGCCAGAATTTGAAGGGTGGGATGCCACTGACATGGCCGCGCTGTTGCGCACTGGCCAGATCACCCCCTTAGAAGTGTTAGAGGCTGCACAAGTCAGAGCCCATGCACATGCCAACATCAATGCCATCGCCATGTTTCATGACGACATGGCACATGCCAAAGCATTGCGACTCTCGCAATTCGCACAAAGTCAAAGGTCCTCTGAAACTGAAAAGGCTGCGTTGTGGGGGGTGCCGTTTGCGCTCAAGGATTTGGGCGTCGCGCTCAAAGGCACCATCACAACCCATGGCTGTGCATTTTTCAAACAGGCGGTTGCCGAATTTGATTCCACCTTGGTCCAGCGTTATTTGGCTGCAGGCCTCAACATCTTTGCCAAAACAACATCGCCTGAGTTTGGTCAAACGGCTACCACCGAATCCAAACTCTTTGGCAACACCCTCAATCCCTGGAATTTAAGCCTCAGCGCTGGCGGCTCTTCCGGTGGTGCAGCGGCAGCTGTAGCTGTGGGCATCTTGCCAGTCGCTCATGCCAGTGATGGTGGCGGCTCTATCCGAATTCCCGCATCGCACTGTGGTTTGTTTGGGTTGAAACCAAGCCGAGGCCGCATCCCCATGGGGCCCAGCTCCCTAGAGGGTTGGATTGGGCTGTCTTGTCAGCACGTCATCAGCCGAAGTGTGCGTGACAGTGCCCTGATTCTGAAATTGACACAGGGTGATGAAGCGGGAACACGCAGCAGCCCCAGCCAATATTTCCAAAACAGTACGGCAACTTTGCGCCCACTCAAAATTGCGTTGATGCTGAACAATCCTTTCGGCGTCCCCGTTCATCCAGATTGTTTAGAAGCTGTTCAAAAAACAGCCAAGCTGTGCGAGTCATTGGGGCACCACGTCGACATTGCACAACCGGCATTGGCTGTTGGCGACATGTTTGGCGGAATGGGGATTGCCACGGCTACCGGCATGTTGACCCAAGTGCAGGCCCGCGAAGCTGCTTTAGGTCGCGACGCACGCCAGGAAGAATTTGAAGCTTTGAATTGGCGCAGCTTGGAATTGGCCAAACAGTTCACAGCTGTCCAAGTCTTCAAGGCCAGATCCGCCTTTGACCAAGCTGGCAGAACGCTGGATACGTTCCTTTCAGATTACGATTGCATTTTGTCGCCCGTCACAGCCGACCCGCCCCCTAAAATTGGCGAGATGGCTCTGAATCAGCCCTACGAGGACTTTGTTAAAGTGGCCATGATGGCTTCACCCTTTACAGCGCTGTTCAACATGAGTGGCCACCCGGCCATGACAGTTCCCTTGCACTGGAATGCAAACAACATTCCCATTGGCGCCCACTTTGCAGGCCGTTATGGCGATGAAGACACCTTGTTGGCTTTGGCCACACAACTGGAACAAGCTGCGCCTTGGAAAGACAAGCGACCCAAAGCTTCATAATGAACTTGCATCTCACCCACGAACAACAGCAAATTGTTGAAAGTGCCGAGGTCTTTTTAAGCAAGGCCAGCAGCATGTCCCAAGTTCGTGCGCATACCCAGTCCTTGGCTCTCATGGACGAAAGTTTGTGGTCAGCGATGTCGGATTTAGGTTGGTGCGGCCTGCACTTACCCGAAGAAGTGGGCGGCTTAGATTTAGACTGGGTGAGCGTCTGTTTGTTACAGGAACAAATGGGGCGGCGCTTGGCTTGCGTGCCGTTTTTTGACAGTACAGTCTTATCAGCCACTGCACTCAAGTTGTCATTGCCGCATCCAAGGGCGGCGCACTGCTTAGCCCAAATAGCACAGAAAAAAGCCGTCGCAGCGATGGCATTCAACGCCCAGAATGCCGTCGCATCTCCGACTCACAATGGCTGGCAGCTGGAAGGCCAATGGCATGCCGTCGGTTCTGCCCAATTGGCGAATGTGCTTGTTCTGCCGGCACACTCTCCGACCGGTGAAACTTTGCTGTTCGCATTGGAAGCGCATGAAGCTGGCTTGCAAATCAAGCCTCAGCAAACATTAGACATGACGCGCTGCATGGCACAGATTCAAGGGCAAGGCCTAGAAGTTCAATCAGAGCATTGCTTGGCTAGGGGTCAGGCTGCTGAAAATTTGCTGACGCAAATCAAATGTTTGGGCGCAATTGGTTTAGCCGCTGAACAAGTGGGCGTGGCTCAACAATGTTTGGACATGGCCTTGGCTTATGTCCTGGAGCGTCAACAATTTGGCAGACCGATTGCCAGCTTTCAGGCCATCAAACATCGGTGCGCGCAGATGCTGGTCGAAATTGAAAGCGCTCGCTCGGCCGTTTATGGTTCAGCCTGCTTAGCAGACACACAACCCGAACTTTCAAGCCTGATAGTCAGTGCAGCCCAGGCACGAGTTGCCGCAACAGAAGCCTCCCAATTTTGTGCACGAGAAAATTTACAACTGCATGGCGGCGTTGGTTTTACATGGGAATACGACCCTCACTTCTATCTGCGCCGAGCACAAGCATCGAGTCAACGTCTAGGCCCTGTTTCAGAATGGCTTGAACGCGTTGCATCACACTATGACTCGGCCGAATTAACCCACCTATGAACGCCATTGAATCCAAAGCGGACCGCGACTTTCGTGAAAGTATCCGCGAATGGATGTCTGTTCATTTAAAGGGCGAGTTTGAAGCATTGCGCCATGCCAATGGCTTGGGCTCGCCCGGCTACTCAGCGGTCTTGGCAAAACGTTGGGAACAAGAACTGGCACAAGGTGGATGGACGGGTTTGAGTTGGCCCAAAGCCCACGGGGGGCGCGAATTGTCATTGGCACAGGAAATGATTTTTCACGAGGAATACGTGCAGTGCGGCGGGCCTGGACGATTGGGTCACATTGGCGAGACACTGCTTGCTCCTACCCTGATGGCGTACGGCAGTGAAGCCCTGAAAAATCAATTCTTGCCAGGTATTTTGAAAGGCACCGACTATTGGGCACAAGGTTACTCTGAGCCGGGGGCTGGTTCCGATTTGGCGGGTGTGCAAACACGCGCTAAGCAAGATCCCAACACAGGCGAGTGGGTCATTGATGGCCAAAAAGTTTGGACTTCTTGGGCCCACGAATCCGATTGGATTTTTGTTTTGGCACGCTGCGAGCCCGGATCCTCACGACACAAGGGCTTGATTTTTTTATTGGTGCCTTTAAAGCAAGCAGGCGTTACGCTCCGGCCCATTCGTCAAATCACGGGGGAATCTGAATTCAACGAAGTATTCTTCGATGGCGCGAGAACGGCTTCAAGCTGTGTTCTGGGTGACCCAGGCCAGGGCTGGACCGTTGCCATGTATCTATTGCAATGCGAACGAGGTGCGTCCACTTTGGGTCAACAAGCGCATTTTCAAAATGAGCTAGCCTGCCTCATTCAAGTGGCCCAACACAATGGTGCCATGAAGGACCCCGCTCTCCGACCACGCTTGGCCAAAGCGATCTTAGGTCTACAAACGCTTCGCTACCACGCCCTCAGAACTTGCGGTGACAATGCACCGCCACGGGCCAGTAGCATCAGTAAATATGCTTGGTCAAATTGGCGTCGCACCTTGGGTGAATTGGCCATGGACGTCCTGGGTCCTGAAGGCGGCTTGGCCAGCGACGACGCAAAAAGAACCGCCCTGCAACGCTTGTGGCTGGTGAGCCGTGCCGACACCATCTATGCGGGCAGCAACGAAATTCAGCTGAATTTGATGGCGGAGCGCACTCTGCAGATGCCTAAATAAGGCCTTGTTCTTTATCGTCCAAGCAGACGATGCTCATTTCAGCCTTTTTGAGCATCATGCCTTTCATCCATTTGCACCTCTTTTTCCCATGAAAAATCCTCCTGACTATGTTCCTGGCCACGGCCTGCTGCGCGGCAAATCTGTGTTGGTCACTGCAGCCGCAGGTGCAGGAATTGGGTTTGCTGTGGCCAAGCGAGCCGCAGAAGAAGGTTGCCGCGCATTGTTCATTTCAGACGTGCACGAAAGAAGATTGAACGAAGCAGTTCAAACGCTTCAAAAAGAAACCGGTTTACAAGCCATTTACAGCCAGCTGTGTGATGTCAGTCAAGAGGCTCAAGTTCAAGCCCTAATTGACCAAGCCAATCAAACCATGGTCGGCATTGACGTACTTGTCAACAACGCAGGCTTGGGCACCAGCAAAAAGATTGTCGATATGGCCGATGAAGAATGGGACAAAGTCATTGGCGTGACCCTGACAGGCACCTTCAGGGTTACACGCGCAGCACTTAAAGTCATGCAACCCCAAGGTAAAGGTGTCATTGTCAACAACGCCTCCGTTTTGGGATGGCGCGCTCAAACCGAGCAAGCTCACTATGCGGCGGCCAAAGCCGGCGTGATGGCACTGACTCGTTGCGCCGCATTGGAAGCCGCCGAGTTTGGTGTGCGCATCAATGCCGTGGCTCCCTCCATTGCCATTCATGCGTTCCTCAAAAAATCGGCCTCCGAAGAACTGCTCAATCAATTGTCCGAAAAAGAAGCCTTTGGCCGCGGCGCAGAGCCCTGGGAAGTGGCCAACGTCATGATCTTTTTGGCCAGCGACTACTCGTCGTACATGACTGGCGAAGTGGTCTCTGTCAGCTCACAACGGGCTTAAGCAATGACTGCCCCATCTTTACCCTTTCTGTGCCTTGATTCAGTCGCTGCAGCCATGTCGGCTGTAGGCCACGATTTGGGGGTGACCGAGTGGATCACCATCACCCAAGAGCGAATCAACACTTTTGCCGATGCCACCGGTGATCACCAATGGATTCATGTAGATCCCGAGCGCGCCAAAGAGGGTCCTTATGGGGCCTGCATTGCCCACGGCTTTCTCACCCTGTCCTTGGCAAATTTATTCTTGCCACAATTGATTCGCTACGAACACCTCAAAATGGGCATTAACTATGGCTGCGACAAAGTTAGATTTCCATCCCCCGTGCTGGTGAACTCGCGCGTACGAGGTCGGGGTCAGGTTTTGAATGCTGAAATGATCAAAGACAACGGCGTTCAAGTGCTTGTCAGCATCAGTGTTGAAATTGAAGGCGCCAGCAAACCCGGTTGTGTGGTCAACGCCATCAGCCGACTTTATTTTGAATGAGATCTCTCCCATGAACACACAAGATGCCGTCATTGTTTCGACCGCCCGTACGCCCATTGGCAAAGCTTATCGCGGTGCTTTCAACGACACCGAGGCCCCTGTCTTAGGGGGTCACGTCATTCGCCATGCTTTACAAAAAGCAGCCGTTGAGGGCCACGAAGTAGACGACCTTGTTTTGGGCATTGCCGCGCAGCAAGGCAACCAGGGTTACAACTTGGGCCGTTTGTGTTGTTATACCGCTGGCCTACCCGACAGCGTGGGCGGCATGACGATCGACCGCATGTGCGCTTCAGGTTTGATGAGTATTGCTACTGCGGCCAAAGGCATCATGACCGGCGAGATGAAGATTGCCGTGGCAGGTGGTTTGGAATCTATTTCACTGGTTCAGAACAAATACAAAAACAGCCACCGCGCGCAGTCCAAGTCGGTTTTGGAAGTCATGCCCACGGCTTACATTCAGATGATTGAGACGGCCGAAATTGTCAGCGAACGCTACGGCATCTCCCGCGAAGCGCAAGATGCTTACGCTTTAGAAAGTCAACAACGCACAGCCAAAGCACAACAAGCAGGCTTGTTTGCCGATGAAATCGTGCCGCTGACCACCCAAAAGCAATTGTTTGACAAAGAGGGCAATGTCACTGGCAGCGAAACCGTCACCCTGCTTCAAGACGAAGGCAGCCGGGCTGACACTTCAATGGAAAGTTTGAACAAGCTCAAACCCGTCTGGAAAAACGGCCAATGGGTACCCGAAGGCGCGTTCATCACCGCTGGCAATGCCTCGCAGTTGTCTGACGGTGCTTCTGTCTCCGTTTTGATGAGCGCTGCAGAAGCCAAGCGCCGCGGCTTGTCTCCTTTAGGTGCTTACCGCGGTGTCGCTGTGGCAGGTTGCCGTGCCGACGAAATGGGCATTGGCCCGGTTTACGCCATTCCCAAGCTATTGAAAAATCATGGCTTAAGTGTTTCGGACATTGGTTTATGGGAAATCAACGAAGCCTTTGCCTGTCAAGTGATTCATTGCCGAGACACGTTGGGCATTGACGATGCCAAACTCAACGTCAACGGGGGCGCCATTTCCATTGGTCACCCCTTTGGTATGTCAGGCGCCAGACTGGTCGGCCACGCCTTGTTGGAAGGCAAGCGCCGAGGCGTTCGCTATGTGGTGGTCAGCATGTGCATCGGCGGCGGTATGGGGGCGGCGGGTCTGTTTGAGGTCAATTAAGTTCCCAATTTGCAATGCGAAGGCGGGTCGGTATACTCTTCCATGCTTATAGAAACAACAGCCAAGCTGTGGTGATGCCAGACAAAAAATCCATCAATCGGACCGGAATCTCTATGTCTCAGGAGTTCCTGAGCCATATTCTGGGTGCTATCTATGATGCGGCGCTTGATGAGGCTGGCTGGGTCAGCTGCCTCGAAACCATTCGCACAGGATTTTCAGGCAACTATGCCTCTTTGATTGTCAGAACCGAAACCACTGAAGATATTGGCCTGATTGTTTCTGCAGGCATCAACCAATCCAACCTCGATCCAGGCAATCCTTACATTGCCATGAGCCCTTTTACCGGCATGGTGCCCGATCAACTGGTCACCATTGCCGACGTCATTTCTGAGCGTGAATGGCGAAACTCAGACTACTACCAGAGTTACTGCAAGCCACAGGGCGTGTTTCATGTCATGGCGGCAGACATTTCCACTCGAAATGGTGGTGTTTATGGCCTGCGAATTACCCGGCCTGAAGATGCCGAGGCATTCAGCAAAGCTGAGATTGATTTTTGCCAACTGCTTATTCCGCACATCAAGCGTGCATTGAATTTGCACCTGTCCATCAACGACGATCGCAAAGTCAGCTCCTTGTACAGCCAAGCTATGGCCCAGCTCATGGTGGGTGTGGTCATTTTGGATCAAGACCGACATGTGCTGGAGTGCAATCCTGCAGCCACTGCTATCTTGGAGTCGCAAGATGGCCTGCGAGTGGTGTCCAAACAGCTAGAAGCAACTTACACCAATGACAACAAAAAACTGCAGGCACTGATTCAAGATGCCCTCGTTAAAAAGGTCGTCACCAAAGCCTCCTTGAACCAAGCCACTTCCATCACGCGTCCTTCCGGCCGTTTGGCTTGGGGCTTGATTGTTCAGCCCATCTCCTCCGATCAGTGGACAGAAGGCAAGCAGCGCCCCAGCGTGGCCATCTTTTTGCGGGATACCGAAGGCCGCGTCGATCCGCCAGTTCGCTTGGCACAAGAGTTGTTTCACCTGACCCCTGCCGAAACAGCACTGGCCATTCAATTGGCCAATGGTTTGTCCTTAGAAGATGCCTCCGAAGTGCTGAACATCCGGCGTAACACAGCGCGCGCGCATCTGCGCTCTATCTTCTCTAAAACGGGTGTTCGTCGCCAAACCGAATTGGTCCGCATTTTCCTCAACAGCGTGGCTTGGTTGAGCGAAACCAAGGACTGATCTCCGCCCAAAGCCACTCAAACACTTTTGAGTTTTAGTCTACTTGGACGATGGTTGTGTCAGTTTGTCTACGCACAATAGCGGCTAACGTATTTGTCAAAGGAAACCATGGGACTTTTAGGAAAAGCTGCCGTTGTCGGGGCAGCGCAATACAAGCCAGAAAAGTACAGCACGGCGCCCCGGATGTTTCACTTGGAACAAGTCGCCGACTTGGCGACGCAAGCCCTGGAGGATGCCGGCTTGTCTCTGGCCGATGTCGATGGTTTGATTACCTTAGGACCGCAGTTTCACGAAGCAAGCATGTTCATTCCCGCCATGGCGGGCGAGTATTTAGGAACACGCCTTAATTTTGCAGAAGTAGTTGACTTGGGTGGAGCCAGCTCTGTTGGCATGGTATGGCGCGCCGCTGCAGCCATTGAACTTGGCATGTGTGACACTGTGGTGTGCGTCATTCCAGCCCGCATGGCCCCTACTGCTCCCCACGACGACCACATCGCTGAAGTGATGAAAGCCTCTCGCTTTGGCGGTCACAGCACTCGCTTTGGCGCGCCTGAGGCCGAAATGGATTTACCCTATGGCCACATGGCCCAAAACACAGGCTATGCCATGATCGCGCAGCGCTATGCATCAGTACATGGCTATGACGCAGCCGCACTGGCGCGCATTGCCGTCGACCAACGCTTCAATGCCTGTCACAACCCCCAAGCCATGTTTTATGGGCAGCCCATCACCGTTGACGATGTGTTGGCTTCTCGAATGGTGGCTGAGCCTTTGCGCATGCTTGAAATTGTGATGCCTGTGGCGGGTGGCGGTGCCGTGGTTGTCACGCGCGACGACAAACTCAAGCGTTGCAAACACAGAGGCGTAAGGGTCATAGGCTGCGGCGAACACGTACAGTCCAAATCGCCCACCTACGCTCCCGATATGTTGGCAACACCCATCGGTCCTGCGTCGCAACGCGCCTTTGCCATGGCCAACTTAAAGCCAGCCGACATGCACATGACTCAAATTTACGATTGCTACACCATCACGGTCATGCTCACCCTTGAAGACGCGGGCTTTTGCAAAAAAGGCGAAGGTCTGCAATTTTTGCGCGATCACAACTTCACCTTCCAGGGCGACTTTCCGATGAACACCCACGGCGGCCAACTCAGCTTTGGTCAAACAGGCAGCGCGGGCGGCATGACCCAAGTCATTGAAGCGGTTCATCAAATTCAAGGGCGCGCCGATGCGCGCCAATTAAAGCGCCATGACCTGGCCTATGTCTCTGGCACAGGCGGAGTCATGAGCGAGCAAGGTGCTTTGATTTTGCAGGGGGCCTGATCATGTCTTGGAACAAACCCCTGCCCCACCCCACCAGCATTTCTGCGCCTTATTGGGAAGGCTTGAAAGCTCACGAAGTGCGATTGCAGCAATGCGACAAAGGCCACTGGTTGTTTTTCCCGCGCACTCACTGCCCCACTTGCGGTTCACGACAACTGTCGTGGCATGTTGTTAGCGGTGAAGGCAAGCTCTACAGCTTTACAGTTGCACGCGTTCCGACATTGCCAGAATTTACCGACGAGATGCCGCAGTTGCTTGCAGTGGTTGAATTGACAGAGGGTGTTCACATCAACACCACCATGGTGGGCGTTGAGCCCAGCCAACTCCAAATTGGTCAAAGCGTGCGGCCCGTATTTGACGAGCGGCCTGGCAGCGTAACTTTGTTGCGCTACACGCCTGTTGAATCCAAACAAGCCAAGGTGATCGCAAGCGGTACGCCTCAAACCACTGAACCTGAAGTTGAACAAGCGCCAGCTCAGGCTTTGCGACAAATCAATTGCAAAGACCTGAATACGATGCAGTCTTTGGTCTCTGAAGATTATTCTGCTTGGTCCAATCAGTATGAAGTCACACAAGACCTGATCAACCAATTTGCAGCGCTTTCCGGTGATGACTATTGGATTCACACCGACCCCGTCAAAGCCCGTGCCGAAAGCCCCTTCGGCACCACCATTGCTCACGGCGCCTTGGTGCAAGTGCTGATCAGTCGACTCAAGTTACCCTTTGATCACGAGGTGGTAGGCTTTAACAACATTGTCAACTACGGTTCGGACCGTCTGCGATTTCCCTCTCCTGTGCCATCTGGTTGTAGCATTCACGCCCGCTACCGAATCAAGTCAGTTTTAGCAGTGAAAAGTGGGACGCAAGTGACCATCGAAATCAACGTGCATGTGGTGGGTCAAGACCGCCCCTCCGTCATCAACGATTTGGTCATGCTTTACATGTGAACATGATTTCAAAATCATTGACGCCAACGCCATATACAACCCAAATTAGCCAATGACCTCCAACCCTTCCAATCGACTTCTGTTTGCGTTCATCTTGTCAGCCAGCTTGGCCTCTACCATTGGTGGTTTGCCGTTCAATGTGCTGCCCGTTATGTTGGGTAGCTTGGCTGATTCGTTTAAGTTAGATGCTCAAACCACAGGCTTGATTGGCTCGATTTGTTTTGCAGGCTATTTGATAGGAACACTGGGTGCACCCTTCTGGATGAACCGTGTGAATTGGCGCGTTCTCACCATCGTGAGTGCGGTGGGTACAGCGGGTTCATTTGCATTGAGCTCACAGGTAAGCACCTTGGAGTTGTTATTTGTAGTGTGGGCCTTGATTGGTTTTTTTGCCTCCACCATGACTTGCTTAGGCATGCGAATTTTGTCCGACTTACCCAACAAAGTTCAGGCTTTTGGTACGCGTCAAGGTGTTGAGCTTTCAGTCACAGCGGCTGTCTTGTTTGCATTGCCACCGCTCATCATTGCTGAGTACAAATACCCAGGTGCAGCTTTGTCCTTAGCGGCAGTCGTGGCCATTTTGGGACTGTCTGCCTTTTGGGTACCCACGGGAGCTCAAACTAGCGAAGTCGCAGGGGCAAACAGCGCTCCCGCTACAGGCGCTTACTTGCCATTAGCCGCTTGGCAATCATTGGCCCTGTTCTTCATCTTCTTGGTCGGCAATATTGGTCTTTGGGCTTTCTTAGAAAGAATTGGCAGTTCTTTGCAAATTGCGCCCGCCGAAATGGGCATTGTGTTTGCCGTGCTCAAATTGTTGGGTGGTGTAGCCGCATTTTTCACAGCCGCCGTTGGTGAGCGCGTAGGACCCACTCGCGCTGCTTGGTGGGTGGTGGGCGCTGTTGGCGCAGGTTTGATCTTGCTTCAAACGGCTTCCGCCTTTGTGGGTTTTGCCCTTGGCGCTTGGATTTGGGAATTCGCATTCACATGTGGCTGCGTTTTTCATGCTGCCAGCATTGCCCGTAGCGACGCCAGCGGTCGGGCCATCATGTTGGTACCCGCGGTCTTTGCCCTGAGCTCCATGGCAGGCCCTGGGCTGGCAGGTCAAATTGTGGCCGATGGCAATTACCTGGGCCTAATGGGTTTTGCCTTGGTATCGACGCTTCTACCCGCTCTGGTGAACATTTTCCGCAAACCAGCTTAACCAGGGAAAGCGCCCAGGTTATTCAGCGAATCGAATGCTGCAGCCACCCAGGCCTTCTATGTGCATGGTGAAATGATCGCCCACCACTGCGGTCACAAGTGGCGCCAGTGAGCCAGACAAAATTAATTCGCCAGCTTTAAATGGAATGCCAAAGGCACCCAAGGTGTTGGCCAACCAAGCCACAGCTTCTGCAGGATGTCCCTGCACGGCACTGCCCAAACCTGCGCCAGCAGGTGACTCGTTTTTCCACATTTGCATCGATGCCGCAGCCAGATCTAGCGAATAGGGATCGGTGTGCTTTTGGCCCACCACAAACACGCCACAGGATGCATTGTCGGCCACAGTATCTTGAATTTTGATCTTCCAATCGTCAATGCGAGAGTCAACAATCTCAAAACAAGGCGCAACCCATTCAGTCGCGGCCATCACCTGCTCGCGCGTAATGCCTGGGCCCTTTAAATCAGCCTTGAGCATGAAAGCAATCTCGCCTTCTGCTTTGGGTTGAATGAGGCCCATTTGTTTGAACGATACCGTCGCACCATCTTCACAATGCATGGCATCGGTTAAAAATCCAAAGTCAGGTTGAAAGACACCCAGCATGTCTTGAACGGGTTTAGACGTCACGCCAATTTTCTTGCCAATCACTCGCTCGCCAGAAGCCACACGGCGATTTAGAAATTGCAAAGAAATGCCATAAGCATCTTCAATCGTGATGTCTGAAAACCGATTGGTGAAGGGCACCAAAGTTCGCCTTTCGCGGAGGGCCTCAAACAAATCATCACCTAATTTTTGAATCAATTCGGGGGTCATGTGTTTAGCCTCTCTGTAAAAAATCTATACAGCTGCGGTTGAACATGTCGCGGTGTTCAACTTGCACCCAATGACCGCAGCGGTTAACCAAAACCATGCGTGCTTGAGGGCAGTTGTCTAACAGCTTGGTAGCGCCCCCCACTGGATTGAAGTGGTCATTGACACCCCAAAATCCAAAGACAGGACACTTCAACTCATGCAATCGATCGGTTAAGTTGGGCACCTTCAACACAGAGCGCGCTGCTTGGGTTTGTGTAGCGGCAATGGGCGCACGCTCATTGATAATTTCGTCAGTCAACAAACTAGGATCAAACAACTGCATGGTCATCACAGCGCGCATGGCTTCTGCGCCTGTTTTACCCGATTGATAAATTTTGAACATATTTGCAATGCCTGGCATGGCCAAATAGGTGTCCAGATCTTCAACGCCACCGGGGGCCATCAAAATCAGTCGGCTCACCTCATCTGGGTAAGCCAAGGCGTACCCCAATGCCACAGCGCCACCCAGAGAGTTACCCAACAATGTGATGTTTTTCAAGCCCAGTGCATCCACCAGACCTTTGACTCCTGCTACAAAAAAATCCAAATCGTACTGTTCAATGTCGGGTTTGCTGGACAGTCCATAACCTAACAAATCGGGGACGATGGTGCGGTATCCAGCTTTGGCAAATTCGGGGTAGTTGCCTTTGAAGTTGCTATACCCGCTGGCACCACCGCCTGCGCCATGCAGAAAAATGACCACTTCGCCTTGGCCTTGCTCATGGTAGTGAATGCGTTGCGCAGCACCTGCGACAGGTGCAATGTCAACATAGTGACCTTCGGGAATAGAAAATTGATTTGTCATGGTGTTTGAATTTGAATGGGATGAAATGACTTTGAATTTTTAGACAGCAGATTGCCACAACTTAGGCAGACCAGGATCGGTGGCCAAAATGGCTTGTTTTAAAAGATTGCGTAAAGCGGCAGACTCAAGCTCACCCATGCGCGAAACCAAATCAGCTTCGAAAGATTTGGCCGCAGCCAGCACATGCAAGATGGCGTCGCTACCCTTTGCACTCAGCCTGAGACCCCCCTGGGTTTTGTGGTCGTCTAATAAACCGCGCTGAACCATCGACTGAAGTGAGTTTGCGCTGATATCCACACCAGTGTAGGCAATGTGCGCCACAATTTCTTCAGGCATCAGGGGTTGCTTGACGCTGAGCAGTGACAGGATAAAAAAGTCTGTGTCGGACAACTCACGTTGCGAAAGCGTGCCACGCAGACCATGCACAAATTGAAAGTGCGCCCGACCAAACAAGTAGCCCAATAAGTTTTCTGAATAGGAGGCGCCTTCAATGTTCGATGTGGACTCGGTTGCAACTGGGCCTGCTTTTCTGGCGGCCAAGGCATAGCCGCCCGTCACGTACAACAAAGGCGGTCTGTTGGAACTGTCGTAATGAGTCACTTCGCCCACAAAAATGGTGTGGTCACCGCCTTCATATTGAAATGCGGTGCGACATTGGAACCTGGCGCTGCATCCCTGTAGCAAGGGCGCGCTATTACTTGAAACATCCAATTCCAAGCCAGCAAACTTGTCATCACCAGCCTTCGCAAAGCGGTTGGACAAGTCCTCTTGTTCGTTGGACAGGATGTGCACATTCCAATGGCGGGTGGTACTGAACACTGGTAGGCTGCGTGCTTTTTTGGCCAAGCTCCAAAGTACCATGGGCGGATCCAAAGAAACAGAGTTAAAGCTATTAGCAGTAACCCCTACTAAAGTGCCATCTTCGGCCTGTGCGGTCACGATGGTGACGCCTGTGGCAAACATACCAAGGGCTTGCCTAAAGTCCTTGGGGTCAAATGGTTGTGCGGCTTTGTCCATGTCTTTTCCTGATCAATCCACTAAGCTTGAATCTGGCCGAGAAAAATGAAATCCTTCACTCGGACTAGATTCGTCCTTTCATTCTTAAAAGGCGGTCAGTTGTTCTGCCAAAAGACCGCTTGTTTTAGTCTGATTGGACGATGAATGAAGCGCTCCAGAATGGGAATATCTGAACATCCCGCGTTATTTCGTGCTATCTCGCATTCAACATTTTGTGCCCTCAAGGCCTGACGGAGATTAAAAATGATTACGGTCAATACCGATTACTTAACGCCCGAAGCGATAGAGTTAATTGAACGCGCCAAAAACATGGCTCCCCGCTTGGCAGAACGGGCACGTGCTGCCGAAGATGCCGGCCTGGTTCAAAAAGAAACCATTGCCGAAATGCAAGCTGCTGGCTTTTTCAAGGTCTTGCAACCCAAGCGTTGGGGCGGCTACGAAATGGACCCGCGTGTTTTCTATTCCATCCAAATGGAACTGGCCCAAGGCTGCATGGCCACGGCTTGGATTTATGGCGTGGTGGGTGTGCACAACTGGCAAATTCCGCTGTTCCCCGAGCAAGCCCAGCAAGATGTCTGGGCCAAGGATCCTATGACCCTGACGGCATCGACCTACATGCCGGTTGGCAAGGCAGAACCCGTCGAAGGCGGCTACAAGTTCAGCGGTCGCTGGGGCTGGAGCAGTGGCGTGGAACATTGCGAATGGATATTGTTGGGCGGGTTGCTACCCAAGAAAGATGGCTCCGGTGAGATTGAGCACTGCACTTTCTTATTGCCCAAAGCCGACTTTGAAGTCGTCAAAAACTTCGATGTTCTGGGTCTCCGTGCCACCGGCAGCCACGACATCGTGGTCAAGGACGCCTTTGTTCCCGCCTACAGAACCCACAGAACCAACGACCACAGCGATGCTGGTTGCCCCGGCCGCGAAACCAACCCTGGCTGGCTGTATCGCATTCCTTTCACGCAAGTGTTCCAACGCGCTGTTTCTACCGCCTGCATTGGCGCTACCGATGGCGCCATTGCCAGCTTCCGCCAACGCGCCGCTACATTTGTGGGCAAGCATGGCTCCAAAACTGCCGAAGATGTGAACTCACAACTGGCCGTCAGTGAAGCCATGATGACCACCGACCAACTCAAATTGGTGCTGTTCCGCAACTACCAACGCGTGGTCGATTGCGCCAAAAACAAAGAACGCATGCCCGTTGAAGAACGACTGATGCAGCGCGCCCAGTCGGCACAAGTTCCCAAGTTGTGCGCCGAAGCAGTCAACGAAATCATGCGCGCCTGTGCTGCGGGTGGTGTTTACAAAACAAACTCAATCGAGCGCATTTTCCGCGATCTGCATGTGGCCCGCGGTCACATTGCCAACAACACCGACACCTATGCCCGAAGCCACGGCGCCGTCATGTTAGGTCTCCCTAACGCAGACGCTTTCGTCTAAGCAGGCAGTCCTTATGAGCCTAGCAGAAGGTGCTGCGCACCAGAACTCAGCACCAGAGTTTGATGTCATTGTGGTGGGTTCTGGCGCAGGCGCCCTGCTTGCTGCCATTCGTGCCAGCGACGAAGGCCTCAAACCCTTGGTCATTGAAAAAGCCGACTTGGTCGGTGGCACTTCAGCCCTGTCAGGCGGTGGCATTTGGATTCCAGACAACCACGACATGCCCAAAGTGGGCTTGCGCGACAGCTTAGAGATGGCTTACCGCTACGTGAAGGCCTGCGCCAAAGGCTTGGCCACAGACGACCGCGTCTTGGCTTATGTGGAAACAGCCCGTCACATGGCTCGCTACTTAGGTGACATTGGCGTGGCCTATCGAAGCATGCCGCAATACGCCGACTATTATCCTCACATGGAGGGCGCATTGCCCGGCGGGCGAACCATGGATCCAGTCGATTTCAATGCGGCCAAACTGGGCATAGAAGGTCTGAACCTCATTCGCCCAACCAACCCAGGCCAATTGATATTTGGCCGAATGAACATCAACGCCTTTCAGGCCCGCTCGATGTTGGCACGCGAACGCAAGTCCAAATACATTCTCATGTGGATCATGGCGCGCTATTTTCTGGACTATCCATGGCGCAACAAAACCCGACGCGATCGCAACATGACGGGGGGCCAGGCGCTCATTGGCAGCCTTTTGACAGCCCTCAGAAAACGCAAAATTCCGCTCTGGCTAGAAACACCGCTTCAGTCGCTTGTCACAGACAACGGTCGCGTGAACGGTGTTGTGGTCTTGAAAAATGGCCAATCAGTGCAGATCATGGCCAAAAAAGCTGTCATTTTGGGCGCGGGTGGTTTTGAAAGAAATCAAGCCATGCGCGAACAGTACTTGCCGCAGCCTACCGATCAAGCTTGGACAGCCACACCCCTCGACGCCAACACCGGCGATGCCATTCTCGCAGGAGCACAAGCTGGCGCCCAACTGCACCTGATGTCGCACACATGGGGTGTCCCCACCATGATGGTGCCAAAGGAAGAAAAATTTCGACCCATGTTTGTCGAGCGTTCGTTGCCTGGCTGCATGGTGGTCAACGCGCAAGGAAAACGATTCTTGAACGAATCAGGCCCCTATCCTGAATTCCAACAAGCCATGTTTGCGAATCATCAAGCCACTGGCGGTGCTGTCCCCGCTTGGATTGTGTTTGACGCTACCTTCAGAGCAAACTACCCCATTGGCCCCTTGATGCCATCGGCTGCTGTGCCCGATTCTCGTTTGCGCAAAAGTTGGCTCAATCAGGTTTACTGGAAAGGTGACACTTTGGAAGAACTGGCCGCGCAAATTGGCGTTGATCCAAATGGTTTAAAAGACAGTGCTGCACGCATGACTGAATTCGCGCGAACTGGCAAAGACCTTGAGTTTGATCGCGGCGGCAATGTATTTGATCGTTATTACGGTGACATTCATGTCAAGCCCAATCCCAATTTGGCGCCCATTGCCAAAGGTCCTTTTTATGCCATGAAGCTTTTTCCAGGCGACATTGGCACCAAAGGCGGATTGTTAACCGACCGCGATGCACGTGTTTTAAACGAAGCGGGCCAAGTCATTTCGGGCCTGTATTGCATCGGCAACAATTCAGCATCTGTCATGGGCCCTGCTTACCCAGGTGCCGGCTCCACCTTAGGCCCCGCCATGACCTTTGCCTATCGCGCCATCTCTGACATCAAGGAACAACCCATCCCACTAGAACGCAAAGATTTATTGGAATCCACGTTGTGAGTCGCAAGCCCAGAATTTCAACTGTCACACCCATTGAGCCTGCGCTCGAAATTGAAAATGTCAACGCCATCGATTGGCGTGAGTCTGCCGATGTGGTGGTGGTTGGCTGGGGTGCTTCAGGTGCTTGTGCTGCCTTAGAAGCTCGCGCCAACGGATCAAGCGTGATTGTGATTGACCGCTTTGAAGGCGGCGGTGCCAGTGCCTTGTCGGGGGGCGTTGTGTATGCAGGTGGCGGCACACCCTATCAACTTCAGGCAGGCTTCCAAGACAGTCCAGAAGCCATGGCTGCGTACTTGAAGTACGAGGTCAATGGCGTGGTGTCCGATCAAACCATCATGAAGTTTTGCCAAGACAGCGTGTCCAACTTGGCATGGCTAGAAACGCATGGCGCCAAATTTGCAGCCACCATGCCCGATCACAAAACCTCGTACCCACCTGAAGGCAAATTTTTGTACTTCTCTGGCAACGAAGTAGTCCCCGCATGCCAAACCAAAGAAGGCCCACCCGCGCCTCGCGGCCATCGCACAGTGGCTCGCGGTCAATCGGGCAAAGTCTTGTTTGAAGCTTTGCAAAACGCCACCCTTAAATCGGGCGTGCACACTCTCACGCAAGCCACAGTGCGGCGCCTTGTGTGTGAACGCACTTCGGCAGAGCAAACTCCCCGCATTGTGGGCGTTGAAATTTGGCAATTGCCCGAGGGTGCGCCAGAAACACTGCGCCACGCAGAACTGCACAAGAAGGTGGCGCGTTGGCGTACCTTTTGGCCAGGTAAGGCGGCCGAATGCCGCCGAGAAGCCGCCAAAATAGAACTGGCTACTGCCATCCGTAGCTACATCAAGGCGCACAAAGGCGTGATCCTTTCAACCGGCGGTTTTATTTACAACGCCGAACTGATGAGCCAATTTGCACCACATGCCAAAAAAGGCTGGCCGGTGGGTGGCGCAGGATGTGATGGCAGTGGTTTGCGCTTGGGGCAAACCGTGGGCGCCAATGCCAGTGCTTTGAACAATATTTCTGCTTGGCGCTTCATCACCCCGCCTTCCGTCTGGCCTCAAGGCATTGTGATCAATACAGAAGGCGAACGCTTTTGCAATGAACAAGTTTATGGCGCCAAGTTGGGCCATGAGTTGGTCGACCATCAAAATGGCCGCGGTTGGCTCATCATTGATTCAAAACTGAAATGGAAAGCCATTCAACAATGCTTGTTGGGTGGCTTGTGGGCTTTTCAATCTTTGCCCGCCCTGGCCATGATGTTGTTGGGCGCCAAGAAAGCCTCCTCCTTAGAAGCCTTGGCTGCCAAATTGAAAGCCGAACCCAGCAAGCTTCGTCAAAGTTTGGATGCGGCCAATGCTGCTGCACGTGGTGAATGTGAAGACGCATTTGGCAAATCCAAAGACATGCGCCATGACATGTCACGCGGCCCCTATTTGGCATTGGATATTTCGATTGGCAATCCCACCTTTCCGTTGGCCACACTCACGTTGGGTGGCCTGCATGTCGACGAGAACAATGGTCAAGTTTTGCATGCTTCAGGTCAAGCCATTGCGGGACTTTACGCTGCTGGCAGAACAGCACTGGGCCTGCCCTCCTCCCGCTATGTCAGCGGTTTGTCTTTGGCAGATTGCGTCTTTTCAGGTCGCCGCGCTGGCCGTGCAGTGGCCACACTCTAAGAAAGAATTCAGATGGGTCGCGTCAACAACAAGGTTGCTTTGATCACTGGTGGTGCCAGCGGTGTCGGCAAAGAAACTGTCGAGCTTTTGCTCAAAGAAGGCGCTTATGTCGCCTTTGGTGACATCGATGTTCAAGGCGGTGAAGACCTGGCCAAGGCGTGTGGTGAACGTGCACTTTTTTTGCGCCATGACGTTAGCAATGAAGCCGAATGGCAGCAAGTCATTGCCAAGGTTCAATCGCACTTTGGCCCGCTGGATATTTTGATTAACAACGCTGGCATCTTGTTGCCTGGCAGCATCGAGACCGCCACATTGGCGCAGTTTCGACAGCTCATGCAGGTCAATGCCGATTCTTGTTTCTTGGGCTGCCAGCACGGCGTTGCGGCCATGAAAGAGCGTGGCGGCAGCATTGTCAACATGGCTTCTGTGTCCACTTGGTTGCCCATCGAAGGCTACGCAGGCTACAGCGCCAGCAAGGCCGCCGTGGCTGCACTCACACGAGCGACCGCTTTGTATTGTCGCAAAAACGGCTTGGCCATCCGAGTCAATTCGCTACATCCCGATGGCATCTACACACCCATGATGAAAGCCACCGCACCCGGCGTACCCGAAAAATATTTGTTGTTCGATCCCAAAGTGAATCCCAAAGGCCGCGCCATCATGCCTGAGCACATTGCCAAGGTCTTGTTGTTTTTGGCATCCGATGATTCGATGGCCATCAGCGGTGCTGAAATCAAAGCCGACAGTGCCATTTTGGGAATGGGCTTATGACGCAATACCATCGTTTGCGCGTCAGTGCGCTGATCGATGAAACACACGACAGCAAGTCGGTGGTGTTTGAGGTGCCTGCTTCATTGTCAACTTCGTTCAAGTACCAAGCAGGTCAATTTTTGACGCTGCGCTTGCCCATCGATGGCATGTATGTGCCACGTTGTTATTCCATGTCAAGCTCGCCTGAACTGGACGATGCGCCACGAGTGACTGTGAAGCGTGTTCACCAAGGCAGAGGCTCCAACTGGATTTGTGATCGCCTCAAAGTAGGTGACGAATTAGAAGTCATGCCACCCTCTGGCGTTTTTAGTGCCAAGGACCTAAACAAAGATTTCTTATTGATGGCCGGTGGCAGTGGCATTACACCTGTGTTTTCAATTTTGCGCCATGTCTTGAATCAATCGGCAGCGCGCATCACACTCTTGTATGCCAACCGGGATGAAAAATCAGTCATCTTTAAAGATGCTTTGAATGCTTTGGCCAACGCACATCCTGAGCGGTTGCAAATCATTCATTGGTTAGATTCGGTTCAGGGTGTTCCATCCGTTGCACAATTGGCCGAATTAACGCGCCCCTTGGCCTCTGCCCAGGCCTTTATTTGCGGCCCAGGCCCCTTCATGAATGCCGCTGTGGCGGCCTTGAACAGCGTCAACATGTCGGATGCTGACATTCACGTGGAACGCTTTTTGTCTTTGCCTGACGAAGCCGCATTGGAAGCCGCACAAACAGCTCGCCAAAACGAGGCGCCACGTTCAGATGCGGTTGACGAAGCCCAAGTCGAAATTTCAATTGATGGTCAAGTCCACACCATCGACTGTAGCGGTCAAGAAACCATCCTTGAAGCTGCGCAACGCGTCAAACTC
>CANNNB010000009.1 GCA_947505995.1 Comamonadaceae bacterium | reverse complement strand
AGCCATTTGCGCGGCGTCTATCACGCAGGCTGGTGGGACCCCAGACGAAAACTGGGCCTGCTCCCACCCTACACACAGAAGCTGAAAAAGATGATGCAATCCTCTATTGACCGTGCTTGATAGCCCTGCTCAAATTCAACCGAACCAAGACAGCATCAAAATGAGCGACAAACAAATCTTCGATTACATCGTGGTGGGATCGGGCTCTGCCGGTGGACAATTGGCAGCTCGCCTGTCAGAAAGCGGTGAGCACCGTGTCTTGCTTGTGGAAGGCGGCGCCAGCCACAAAAGAGATTTGATGGTCAGCATGCCAGCGGGATGGGGCGCTATGTCCTACAGTCCCAAACATTCGTGGTGCCACATGACCGAACCTGAAAAATGGGCGGGTGGCAGACGCCTCATGATGCCGCGCGGTAAAGTTTTGGGAGGCTCTTCTTCCATCAATGGCATGATTTACATCCGCGGCCATCGCCAAGATTACGCAGACTGGCAAGCTGCAGGCGCAGAGGGCTGGGATTGGAATCACCTCCTGCCTTACTTTGTCCGAACAGAAAATCAAACCCGTATCAACAACAAATACCATGGCCGAGGCGGGCCTGTGCATGCGGAAGATTTGCCTTCAGTCCATCCCTTGACTTACGCAATGATTGAGGCCGGTCAGCAGGCAGGATTGGAAAAAGTAGAGGACTTCAACGACGGCACAGCCAGAGGGGTTGGTACGTATCAAGTGAATGTGCACAAGGGTCAACGCGCCTCAATTGCGGTGAATGCGATTGACCCCGCCATGAAGCGCCCCAACCTCACCGTCATCACCCAAGCCATGGTTTTGAAAATTACCACGGAAGGAACACGCGCCACTGGCATTCAATATCGAAT
The DNA here is from genome assembly GCA_947505995.1 of Comamonadaceae bacterium. The sequence continues at coordinate 20,407 of CANNNB010000009.1, read as the reverse complement.
TGGCGATGGTCCCATTCAAACTGCATTGGCACAGAAAGAAGTGCTGCTTTGTGCCGGGTCCATTCACTCGCCGCAACTGATGATGTTGTCAGGCATGGGGCCTGCCGAACATCTGCGAGAGCAAGGCATTGCCGTTTTGGCTGACCTACCAGGTGTTGGTAGCAACCTGCAAGACCATTGCTGCGTCCCCATGTCGTGGGAACTGCGACCAGGCGTCAAGAGCATGAATTCCAGATTTCAAGGTATGGGCTTGGTCGGCTCCGTCATGCAATACCTCTTGACCCGTCAAGGCCCCATGACCAGCCCGCCTGCTGAGTTTGGTGGCTACCTCAAATCCGATCCCACCTTTGTTTACAACGACATCCAAGTTTTTGGCCTGCCAGTCACGGGCAACCCTGATGCACAAAAAGACAAGAGCAAACCGCCAACACCAGACAGTTTTGAAGGCATGACTTTGGCGCCCTATCAGGTGCGCCCCTTCTCTCGCGGCTCTATTCGACTCAGGCTCCCTGATATTCACATTCACCCTGCCATCCAGATGAATTATCTGGACGACGAACGCGATCGCCGCGCCCTGCTTTGGGCTTTGCGTTTTTTGCGCAACATGGCCACCATGCCAGCACTCAGTCAGTATGTCGATTCTGAAGTTCGACCAGGGCCAGCGGTTCAAACCGATGAAGAGTGGCTGCAATGGTTAGCACCGCATGTCACCACTGGGTATCACCCCGTAGGAACTTGCAAAATGGGCCGCGCCGACGATCCCATGGCGGTTGTCACAGCCGATCTCAAAGTAAGAGGTATTCAGGGATTGAGAATCATTGATGCTTCGGTCATGCCCAACATCATTTGTGGCAATACGCATGCCACGTCGGTGGTCATTGGCGACAAAGGTGCCGATTTGGTTTTAGGTCACAACTTGCTGGCACCCATTGAAGATTGAATCCCTATGATTGATATGCAAGCCTTGCCCGAGAAAATCAACCAATGGCTTGCGCATCAGCACGGCGAGCGATACAAAATTGCGTCTTTAAATAGCGCCAATGGTGGTTACTCCAACATCACCATGATGGGCGAACTAACCAACATCAACTCAGGCGATCCGTCTTCGATCGTGGTTCGGATTCAACCTGAAGGCGCTGCTGTTTTTCCTGATTGCAATGTGCAGGCTCAATATCAAACCATGCATCTACTGAAGCAAGCAGGTCTGCCGGTCCCAATCTTGCTGGGACTGGAAATGAATCCAGCGGTTGTGGGTGCGCCATTTTTTGTCATGCGCCGCATTCAAGGCCAAGTGCCTAACGAAAATCCGCTTTATCACTTAGAGGGATGGTTTCACGATTTAAAGCCATCAGAACTCAAGCAGTGCTGGTTTTCAGGCATTGAGGGACTTGCCCGCTTAGCCAAATTAGATTGGCACGCTGCAGGTTTTGATTTTCTGATGCCAGCCAAAGGACAAAGCGCCTTAGAACACCAAATTCAGTATTACAAAAACATGCTGGACTGGAGTGAGCAATTGTCTGGCAAACACTATGCCTTGCTGAGACGTTGCTTCATCTGGTTGAATGCCAACCAACCCACGCCCGAAACCCTCAGCCTCAGTTGGGGCGACGCCAAACTGGGCAACTGTGTGTTTCAAGACGGTCAATTGACAGGCATGCTCGATTGGGAGCGGCCAGCTTTGTCCAATCCTGTGGATGACCTGTCGTGGTGGTTGATGCTCGATCAATCGCTTTGCACAGGCTACGGCGTACCCCGCTTGGAACACCTGCCCAGCCGCGAAGAAAGCATTGCGCATTGGGAAAATTCTAGTGGCTTCAGCGCCAAAGACTTGCCTTACTACGATGTGTTTTCCGCTTGCCGTTTTGCCATCATCATGACGCGAATTGGCCGAATTTTTACCGAGCGTGGCTGGGTTCCAGTCGAAGCCGAAATGGATCTGCGCAATGGTGGCAGTCGCTTGGTTGAATTGTTAGACGACCGCCTGCATTTTTAAGGACAAGTTCATGAGCAACAGCATTGGTCCTTTGGTACATGCCGATGAATACTTTCACCACCAAGTGGTTGAAACACACGCCAGCGTGCAACAAAGCGACCTGAACTGGACCGAAAAAGTGTGCGGCATGGTGGCCAAACGCGATGGCAGTTTGTCAATTGGTTTTGGCTTTGGCAAGTACGTCAATCGCAATGTGGTAGACGCCTATGGCGGCGTCTCGCAAGGTGTTCAACAATGGACAGTGCGTGCCAGTCGGGCGCTGGACACCGACCCCAACAGCATCGATGTGGGCCCACTCACCTACGAAGTCGTTCAGCCTTTGAAACAAATCAAAGTCTGTTTAAAAGCGAATGAGCATCAACCCATTTCGTTTGAGTTGGTACTAGATGGCCTCCTACCCTGCGTGACTGAAGAACGTGAAGATCGCAGAACACTCACAGGCTATCGACACAGTGCCAATCAAATTCGATATCACCAGATTGGCGTGGCCAGTGGCTGGATTGACGTGGCTGGCAAACGTCACGAAGCAACTCCCAATGAATGGGTCATGACCCGCGATCATTCTTGGGGGCTTCGACCTGGTGTGGGTTTGCCAGTCAGTGGTTTGCAGCCCGATCCTGTGGACGCCGCAGCACCCGAAATATTGGCAATTTGGTCACCGATGCTGTTTCAAAAGCCTGACCACACGCACTATGGTTTGCATGTTTATTACTTGCTGTATGCCGGTGAAGGATGGCGTCACGAAAAATTGCAAGGTGGTTTTGAATGGGCCGACGGAAGACGAGAAGGCTTTAAAGGAATTTCACCTCAGTTGCAATTCGATCCTCGAAATTTTCGATTGAAAGGTGGCGAACTCAGCATCACCAACGCCCAAGGTGTACAGCGGCAATTTAAAGTTAAAGTTTTAGGCGACACAGGTTTTCATTTAGGCGCAGGCCTGTATCACGGGCTTGACGGACACTATCATGGCGAATGGCGCGGCAAACTCTTGGTCGATGGTGAATACTGCGCCGATTGCTCAACGCCCGAGGCGGTCGCTCGCATGAATCAGTTCAGAGATGCCTTGATTGAAGTTTTTGATCCTGTCACTGGTGCAACGGGTTGGGGCAATTGTCAAACCTGGATTCAGGGGCACTGGCCCGAGTTGGGTCTTTTGCGCGCCTCATCCAACACCTGACAGAAAGAACCTATTTTGAAATCCTCTGCCTACGGACTTCGAAGCCACTACACCTTGGTGGTGCTGCTGTTTGTTTACACCATGAGTTTCATCGATCGGCAGATCTTGGGCATTTTGATTCAGCCCATCAAAGATGAGTTTCAAGTCTCTGACACTGCCATGGGTTTGCTCAGCGGATTAACTTTTGCATTGTTTTACAGCGCCCTGGCGATTCCCTTTGGACGCTATGCAGACAGGGCCAATCGACGTAACTTTGTGGCTTACTGCTGCGCAGCCTGGAGTGCCATGACAGCACTTTGCGGCATGGCTACAGGTTATTGGAGCCTTGCCATGGCCCGAATAGGTGTCGCTGTCGGTGAAGCCGGCGGTACAGCGCCCTCCTTATCGATGATTGCCGATCATTACCCACCTGAGCGCCGAGGCCGTGCCATGGGTGTGTATTGGTTGGGGCCGCAGTTGGGTATTCTTTTTGGCCTGACACTGGGCGGCTGGATTGCACAAAACCATGGATGGCGCGCTGCATTTATTTGGATGGCTATTCCTGGCATCTTGGCAGCTCTTCTATTGCGTTACACAGCGGTTGAACCCGAGCGCGGCATTTGGGATGGCGAAGCATCTAAGCCCCCGGTTGAGAACGAATCGCTGACCGACATCGTCAAAAGCCTTTGGGCGTCTAAAGTCTTCATGCGCATCGCTTTGGCCGGACTGTTGATGGGCTTTGCAGGCTACGGCATTGGCATTTGGACTCCCGCATTTTTGGTGCGCTCGCACGGCATGACGCTTCAAGGTGCGGGCGCTGTCATGGGTCTCTTGGGTGGAACTGCGGCGGCTTTTGGTGCCATTCTCAGTGGTTGGCTGTGCGACACACTGGCCAAGCGCGACGCACGTTGGCGAATTGGCGTACCGCTTTTGGGCTGTTTACTTTCTCTGCCAACGGGCCTCGGCTTTTACCTCTTGCCTGCTGGCGACACCTGGCAATTGGGCAGTTTTTCCATTCCCCATGCGGTTGGCGCTTATTTGCTCTTTGGCGTGACTGCTGTCTGGTGGACTGCGCCTGTCTATGCCGTTCTGTCAGAACTCATTGCACCCCATCGCCGGGCCACCGCCTTGTCTATTTTTAGCTTGGGCCTGACCATGGTTGGGGGCGGTTTGGGGCCACTTTTGGTGGGTATCCTAAGCGATCAGCTGACCCCCCAATGGGGCTCTGAAGCACTCAGAATATCTTTGGCCATCACCACAGGCACTTGCTTTACCTTGGGCATTTTGACTTTTGCATGGGCCATGAAGGCCTACCATGCTGGGCAAATTAGCCCAAAGGCATGAGTCACTGCCCATTCAATTGAAAACGACCGAGTCCTAGCGGCTCCATCGTCTAAGCGGACGATGCACGGCAGACTTGCACCTGCACAATGAATGCTTCATTTTCTAGGATATGCAGCATGCCTCCAACCCAGCCCGTCCATGCCGCGCATGGCTGGCGCAGTCACTACACCTTAGGGCTGCTCTTGTTTGTCTACACCATGAGCTTCATTGATCGTCAGATCATGAGCATTCTCATGGAGCCCATCAAGCAAGAGTTTCAGGTGTCAGATACCGCCATGGGGTTTTTGAGTGGGCTGGCATTCGCCTTGTTTTACAGCGCACTGGCCGTTCCATTTGGTCGCTTTGCCGACCGCACCAATCGCCGTAATTTTGTGGCTTACTGCTGTGCTTCATGGAGCGCCATGACGGCTGTTTGCGGCTTGGCTGTTGGCTTTTGGAGTCTGGCTTTTGCTCGCATTGGCGTTGCAGTAGGAGAAGCTGGAGGAGGCCCGCCATCCATCTCCATGATTGCAGACCACTACCCACCTCAACAACGAGGACGGGCAATGAGTGTTTACCTGCTAGGACCCCAAATTGGCATCTTGCTGGGTCTGACTACAGGGGGTTGGATTGCTCAGCACTACGGTTGGCGTGCTGCATTTATATGGATGGCATTGCCGGGTCTGCTGGCAGCTGTGATGTTGCGCTTTTCAGGCGTTGAGCCAACACGCGGTCAATGGCAATCTAGCGACAACCCCTATACCGAGGCACCGCCCGAACCTCTGTCCACTTTGGTTCGCGATCTCATGTCTTCGTCTGCCTTTACTCGCATTACTTTAGCCTCCATTATGATGGGCTTCACAGGCTACGGTATTGGTATTTGGACCCCCGCATTTTTAGTGCGCTCCCACGAAATGAGTTTGCAAGGAGCGGGCATTGTGATGGGATTGCTGGGGGGATTTGCCGCCGCCTTGGGCTCTTTGTTCAGTGGATGGTTGTGCGACAAATTGTCAAAACGAGATATTCGCTGGCGCTTGGGCGTGCCCATGCTGGGCTGCTTCTTGGCTTTGCCCTTGGGTGTCGCTTTCTTTGCTTTACCAGCCGGCACAGGATGGCAAATTGGCGGCATGAACGTGCCCCATGCTGTTGGTTTCTATGTGCTGTTTGGCTTTACAGCCGTTTGGTGGGCTGCACCGGTTTATGCCTCATTGGCGGGCTTGATTGCACCGCACCGCAGGTCGTCTGGCTTGGCATTGTTCAATTTGGGATTGATCTTGTGTGGCGCAGGATTGGGCCCCCTGATCATTGGTTCAATCAGCGACTTGCTCATTCCATGGTTTGGCAATGAAGCCTTGCGCTGGTCTTTAGCCGCCAGCACAGGTATCTGTTTTTTTGGGGGGGCCTTGCTTTTTGGCAGTGCCATGAAACCCTATTCAATGGAGCAACCTTTGGCAGAAATTCGTGATCGTTGAATGAGTTCAGAACCTAACTTTTCTACTAAATCATCCAATTACACGCTGATCATTCTGACCTTGCTGTCGGCTCTGGCCTTCATGGACCGCCAGGTGCTTTCAGTGGTCATTCAACCTGTCAAGCTTGAATTCAATTTGACCGATTTGCAAATTGGTCTGGTGACGGGCCTTGGATTTGCACTGACCTTTGGTCTCTTGGGTGTGCCATTGGGCAAACTGGCTGACAAACACAATCGAAGAAGCCTCATAGCGTATGCCAGAGGCCTTGGCGGTTTGCTGGGTTTGGCGGGCAGCCTCTCCGTTGGTTTTTTCTCGTTGATGTTCACTCGATCTGGCGGTGCCATCAGCGATGCTGGTGGAACGCCTGCATCGATGTCGATGTTGGCCGATCTTTATCCTTCAGAAAACAGATCACTTGCCATGAGCGTCCTCAGCGCAGGCGCCAGTTTGGGGGCACTGATGGCTTTGGTGGTGGGGTCTTGGTTGGCACAACACCATGGTTGGCGCATGACCATTGCGTTGATTGGCGGTGCTACTTTGCTGGTTTCATTGTTGCTCCGTTATACCGTGCCCGAGCCTGCTCGAATTCACTCGCCATTGCCAGCAAATTCCGAAAATCAATTGCAGCAACGCGGCTCAGTTGCCGCTATTTGGGCTGAACCATTGACACGCTGGTCCATCTTAGGCGCAGCATTTGCGCTTTTGTCTGGCTACTCCTTTGGCACTTGGAACTTTGCCTTCATGATTCGCCATCATGACTTGAGCTTGCAGCAAGCGGGTTGGATCTCTGGGTCATCTGCTTGCATGTCCTTGTTGGGAGGCTTGGCCTCCGGCGCCCTCACGGACAAATTGGCTAAGCGAGATATTCGCTGGCAGTTGGGGGTCCCCGTTTTGGGTTTGGGATTGGCCTATTTGTGTGGTGTAACTTATCTCTTAACCCCTTCAGGTGCAATGACCAACGCCATACTCTCGGTCATGATTTTTTCCTTTTTTCTGCCCTGGTGGGCAGCCCCTACTTATGCGGCCATTAGCCTAGTCGTACCTAGCCAACGCAGGGCGACGGCCAATGCCATGATGCTCCTGGCGGGTGCTGTGGTAGGCAATGGTATGGGCGCAATTTTGACAGGCTTGTTCAGCGATTTATTGGCGAGTCACTTTGGCGATGATGGATTGCGTCTGGCTTTGTTGGGTATGGTTTGCATGTTAATTCCAGCCATCGCAGCGTTTTACTTGGCCATGAAGGCTTATCCAGCAGCACTGGCAAGAGCCACCTTCAACGCCAAGCTTTGATCTTGAAACTCTGAAGACAACAACGATGTTCACCCACCATGACTGACATAACCGGCGCTGTCACCCCTTCTTGGAAAATGATTTATTTGGCCAAGCGGAATCCAAGATTGGCCCCCTGCGAATTTGCGCAAGCATGGCGTGAACATTCTGCCCTTGGCAAACAGTGTCGCAATGTGCAAGACAAGGTGTTGGGAGTGACGCAATGCACCAGCATCCTTTCAATGGGCATTGCCCAGCCATTGCAGGGCATCTATGCCGACGCAGATGGCGTGAACTTACTGCAAATTCGGGACTTGCAAGTGGCGACGGACATATGGAACGATCCCGAAACACAGGCCATCATGAAGCCAGACGAATTGCGTGTGTTTGATCGATATGTCCGCGACTTCACCTTGGTTGCCAAAGAAGAAGTGGTGGTGAATGAGCCCGCAGGCCAAGCTGTCTTGGTGGGTTTTTTGAGCCAGCTGTCTAAGGGTACCGAACAGCGCTTGGGGCAAGCTTTGTTTGACTTTTCTCAATGGAACTTCAGCAAGCGTTTGGTTATGAATAAGGTGCAGCCCAATAGACCCAGCGGCTACAACTACGATGCTATTGTGGAATGGTGGTTTGATGACACCGCACAGTTACTGTTGTGCATCAATCAAACTGACGTTCAAACACAACTACAAAATGCCATAGGCGCTTTGTGCAATTTGCAATCGTCCGTCTTTATGGCCACCCAGGTGACGCACCGTCGCCCTTGATTTCAAGACGCACAGACCAATGAGTTTCTCAGCCTTGAGCGCGCTTCAAATCATCCTGAATGCTGTGCGCACATCGCAGAAACAAAACGACCGCAGGAATATTCATCAGCAACACGCAGACCATGGCCCAGCGCACCGATTCGGCGCCGTACGCTGCTGCAAATTGATCACTGAGAATACCCGCCAAAGCGGGGCCTACACCCACGCCAATCAAATTAAGCAAGACAACCAAGGTCGACATAGAAGTACCGCGCATCCGAACTTTGACCAGGCTTTGCGTTAGCGCGTAAGTAGGGCCATTCAAGCCAGCCACCATGGATGCAAACAAGGCCAATGAAACGGCAGCACCCAACACAGTGGGCAGCAAGGAGACTGCCGTACCACTGATGGCAATGACAGCCGCTGCGATGGCCATCATGCGCGGTTGATTGCGCATATCTTTGGCACCTTGGCGGTCTGCGACCCAGCCAAACACAAGGGTGCCGATAGCACCAAAACCACCCATGCAAAGACCCGTCAGAAGGCCCACATTTTCAAGACTCAGTCCGTGAATTCTGACCAACAATGACCCAATCCACGACATCATGGCAGATGACGACGCAGTGACCAACACAGAGGCGGCCATCAAATAAACCAATGATTTTTGACTGCGCATGAATGAAATGGTTTCAGTCAAAGGTGGGGCAGGGTCCTTAGATTCTTGGAGACCATCACTGGCGCCTCTTCTTGGCTCTTTCACCAAAAGGAGCAGCAAAATAGTGAGCAATACACCTGGTGCAGCCGCTACATAAAAAGCGGTACGCCAACCCAGCTGACCGGCCACCATAGCACCCACAATAAAACCCGAGGCCATGCCCAATGGCACGCCGACAAAGAAGATGGCCACAGCACTGGCTCTGCGTTGAGTCGGGTACAAATCAGAAATGATGGAGACAGAGCAAGGTTGACCACCCGCATCTGCAGCGCCAATGCCCACACGCGTCAGCACCAAGGCCATAAAGCTATTGGCAGAGCCAGCAAAAGCCACCAGCGCACTCCAAATGGCCAACAAGGCTGCAAGCAAATTACGACGATTGCCGCGATCTGCCATCCAGCCAAAAGGAATGCCTGCCAAGGCAAATGCCGCTGCATAACTGAAGCCAGACAAAAACCCAAGCTGCGCGTCGGTCAAGCTGAACTCTTGCTTTAAGGGCTCTAGAATGACCACCATCAGGGCGCGGTCGAAAAACTGCACCGTCGCAATCAATGTCAGCACAATCAACACAGTGCGCGCGCGCCAAGCCGATGGCAATGTTGCGCTCTGTGCATCAGCCGCGTTTGGATCAGGATTTTGAAGGGCCATGCGTAGTCTCTCAATCTGCAATTTAACGAGCGAAAAACATCAAGGAGCTTGTGTGTAGGGTACTGCACCCTTTGGCACATACATGCCCTCGCATTGGTCGATGAACTCTTGTTTAGTAGCCCTTGGGTTGTAAAACTGTTTGTACCAAACACGAACCTTCATAAAGGGACCGTCACTGGGAATAAACAGCCCATTCAAGCAAGGCCCTTTGTTGGTCCACACCTCGAAGTCTTGGGCAAACGCCAAACGGCTGGATTCTTGATATTGACGGGCTGCCACCAAATCAGCGGTTGTGACTTCTGAATTGGCAAAGGGCGATTTAACAATCAAGGAATGCCAAACTTTGATCGAACCATCATCAATGGGGGTGTGCATGATGAGCAAAATGGTCTCAAACATACCGGTCAAGTAAGAGATCAATACGCCAGGGCCATGGTAGGTCGTATCTGTGTGCAGAACAGCACCAGAACCATCCGCAGATGTCAGTGTGCGGTGTCCGCCACATTGGCGCTGCGTCACGGTGTGCCCCTTAAATTCCACTTCAAAACGGTCTACCGTTGAGCCGTGAATGGGGCCCAAGTGACCATAGTCAGCAATGTTGTCGATGACTTCTTGGGGGTGTTGGTTCAACTGGCCTAAATGGTCCCAATGTCCTCTGACCCATGACTTGTCGTCCCACTGTGGCAAGCTGGGGTGTGACCACTCGGGCTCACCGCCTTCAGGATCGTGCCAAACAAAAATAGCACCCAAGCTTTCCATCACGGTCCAGCTTTTGACACATGCCGCAGCAGGTATGGGGCCTGAATGGTAAGGAATATCGTCGCATTTACCATCGGGACCAAAGCGCCATGCGTGGTAAGGGCAACGGATACCGTCGCCTTCTACATTGCTGCCGCCGCCATCAATGACCACATAAGAGGTGTTATTTGGCGCAGCCAAATGGGTTTTCATGTGGGGGCAATAAGCGTCCAACAAAACCACCTTGCCTGTGGCCCTCCCTCGGTACAGGGCAAAGTCTTTGCCAAAAAATCTGACAGCCAAAGGCTTGTGTGTGTTCAACTCTTCTGCATCTGCAATCATGAACCAACCTCTAGGGAAGGTAAATTCACCTAGGCGGTAGTCTTTGGATGTGGCCATCTTGTCTCCCAACAGTCGCTTACTTTAGAAAGTTGACATATTGGGGGATAGAAACTAGTTTGGCATACCTTATTTGGACGATTTTCAAAGTTTCCGAATCCAACAACATTCCAGCCTTGCAGATACCTCCTATCGATACAAAGCCAGTATGAAAAGAACCTTTAACTTGGCCGACCTGTTTGAGGTCGTTGCCACTGCCGTACCAGATCGAATTGCTTTCATTTGCGGGGAAAAACGCTTGAGCTTTTGCGAACTCAACCAACGTGCCAATCGCATCGCCTCTGCCTTGCAAAGCCACGGCGTTCAACGCGGCGACAACGTCGGCATTGAGCTTTTCAATTCATCCGAATACCTCGAAGCCTTTTTGGCCTGCTGCAAAATTGGCGCTGCGCCAGCCAATGTGAACTACAGGTATGTGGCCGACGAGCTTCACTACTTGCTCGATTCCCTCAAACTCAAAGCCCTTTTCTTCGATGCCAGCGTGGCACACGAAGTCCAAAAAGTGGCACCTCAATTGAATCACTTGAAGCTCTGCATTCAAATTGGAGACACTCAGCTTGGCGTCGAAGGCGCAGTGCAATATGACACGCTGATGGCGTCAGGCTCTGACAATCTCAGCGACGCAGATCGCCACGACAACGACTTCTATTTGTTGTGCACAGGCGGCACTACCGGGCTTCCCAAAGGCGTCGTTTGGCCGCACAAATCCTTGTTCATGAGCGCCCTGGGGGGCGGCGGTATTTACTTCCAACGCCCGCCTATCGAAAGGCCAGAAGATTTAGCGGCTTTGGTGGCCAGTGCGCCACCCCTGAGTTTCTTTGCCATTGCGCCCATGATGCATGGTGCCGCCATGTGGGGTACATTGATCAGCTTATTGGCTGGCCATGCAGTGGTCGTGAATGACCAGCACCATTTTGATCCTGAACATATTCTGGACATCACAGAACGTGACCAAGTCAACATCATCTCCATGGTTGGAGATGCCATGGCCTTGCCTTTGGTGAAAGCCCTAGAAGCTCATCCCGGCCGATGGAATTTAAGTCATCTGCGTGTAGCGGGCAATGGTGGCGCTTTGGTTTCAGCGCATGTGCAAGAACGCTTGAAAGCTGCCATCCCTCACATTGCACTATCAAACGGCATGGGCTCTTCTGAAACAGGCCTGATGGGCAGTGGCGAGAAACCCAAAAAAGGTGACGGCTTCATGGTGTTGAAGCCTTGTCCAGATTTAGCAGTCATCAGCGAAAGCCTGCAAATTTTGACAACTTCTGGTGACACAGGCATTTTGGCGCGCAGCGGCTACACACCCTTGGCCTATTTTGGCGATTCCAAAAAGAGCGCGGAGGTGTTTGTCACCATTGAAGATCGACTCTGGGTTTTGAGTGGCGACCACGCCCGCATTGACGAAGATGGCAATATCGTGATCTTGGGTCGCGGCTCACAATGCATCAACACCGGCGGCGAAAAGGTTTTTCCCGAAGAAGTTGAAGAAGCTGCGCGCCGTTATGCCGCTGTGGCCGATGTCTTGGTCGTGGGCTTACCCGACGACCGTTGGGGACAAAAAGTTGTCGCTGTTGTGGAAGTGGCAAATGATCAAGCATTTGATCGCCAAGAATTCGATCGCATTTGCAGAGAGAAACTCTCAGGCTACAAAGTTCCCAAAGCTGTCTTTATCACGTCACAAGTTAAACGCAGTCCTGCCGGCAAAGCAGACTACCGCTGGGCAGTTGGCTATGCGGCACAGACTGCACCGCTAGAAAGCTAAAGACCCAGGGAGCTTAAGGCGTTATGGCAGCATTAGCTTGCCAATTGGTGCGTTTTGATCAAAGACTGTAAATCGATCAAATTGGGTTTGCGGGTCAGTTCTAAAGCACGCGCATCGCTTACCAACCACACCAAACTGTTAGCAATCGCTTCGGGTGAAGTTGCGCCATAACGCTGAGACAACTCAGCATCCAATCCCAATGTGGCTTGGGACGCTTCTGTGTTGACAAATCCCGGATTGACGCTGAAGGCCACAATGCCTTGATGGCCCCATTCGCGGTTGATGCAACCTGCAAGTCTGCCCATTCCGGCCTTGGAAGCGCCATACGCAAAACCCCAGCCCCCAGCATTGGCTGCCATGGGTGGGTCATATTGACCAGCACCCGACCCCACATTGATGATCTTGCCGCCGCCCTGCGCAATCATGTGAGGCAATACTTTTTTGGCTAAATGAAACGGTGCAACTACATTACCAAACAAGCTTCGCTGCAGTGCTTCGTCATCCAAATCCAACAGCATGGCATTGACCTCTCGGTCTTGGTAAACCGCGTTGTTGATGAGTACATCGATGCGGCTAAAACGATCTAAAGCGTTCTCTATGGCGACGTCCATCGACTGGGTGTCCATTAAGTCCATGTGTTGCATGAAGACTTCTGCGCCGCAGGCTTCAATCAGCCGAGCAGTGTCTGACAAACTGCCACCCAGCAATTGACCGTCTGCATACCGCAGTTGATGAGTTTGTGTTTGCAATGCCTGTACGGTTCTGGCTGCAATGACAATGCGCCAGCCTGCTTTTGCAAAGGCGATGGCAGTGGCAGCACCGATGCCGCGACTGGCGCCAGTGACCAAAACAACGGGCCGAGAGTCTGTCACTGGCTGTCCTTGTTCATGAAGGTCCACTGAGCGCGGTAGGCCTGAAGTGACATACCCAACAAAATGGCTGTTGGAATCAGAAGCAACATAACCAAAACCAAAGACCACCGCAAAGCCTGAGCCCCCATACTAGGGGTCAGTAAATCGCTGATGACGCCCGTTAACAAAGGCCCCACGCCAATGCCAAACAGCGTGATGAAGAAGTTCAACAACGCCGCTGCAACACCACGCTCTGAAGATCGAACCATATGGCTGATAGCGCTGTAGGAAAGTGACGGCCACCAGCTGCCAAAAAATCCAAAGGCAATGGAAAACGCCATGGCATGCGGAATTTTTAAACCAGCCCATGCCCAATAACCCTCTGACGGCCATAGTAAAAATGCCAAAGCACAAGGCAAAGAAATTAAAACACCCAGCATGGGTAAACCCACTTGCCAACGCACATCGCGCTGAACCAAACGGTCACACAACCAGCCACTGAACAAGCCGCCCACAAGGGCGCCAAAACCGCTGGCAAATCCAAACATCAAACCTGCATGCGCCAAACTCAAGCCATGTGTTCTGACCAAAAAGCTAGGGGTCCAAACGCCGTAGGCATAACCAGCCAAACCGGCAATGCCACAGGCAAAAGCCACTCGCCTGAAAGCTGGCAATTGCAACAGACGGTAGATTTGCTTCCACAAAGATTCTGCAGCTGCAACGGGCTCAACGACCAGAGCAGGTTGATCAAAGCCGCCTCTAACGGGTTCTTTGACCAGCCACCAAACCAGCAAACCCAAAACAATGCCAGGCACACCAAAAAACAAGAAAGTAGCGCGCCAACCATATTGCTGCGCAATCCAACCACCCAAGGACAAACCAATGACCACCGCCAAGTTGGGCCCTGTCATGAACAAACTGATGACCGTCGAGCGTTGTTTGGGCGGATACAAATCAGAGACCAAAGAAATGGAAGGCGCCATGCCGCCCGCCTCACCAATGGCCACCGACATGCGGGACAAAAGCAATTGCCAAAACTGGCCGGCAAAGCCACATGCCACGGTGGCCACACTCCAAAGCGAACAGCAGACCGCCACAATCATGCGGCGGTTGTATTTGTCGGCCAGCTTGCCAACAGGGACCCCCAAGGCCGCATAAAACAAGCCAAAGGCCAGTCCACTGAGCAAGCCCATTTGGGTATCGGTTGCGCCAAACTCCGTTTTGATAGGCTCCATCAAAATGGCAATGATTTGCCGGTCAATGACCGAGAAAATATAGACCAAAGCCAAGAGCGCCAAGCTCAGGTGTGTGCGCCATGTCACTGCGGGCGTTATTTGAATATTCATAGACGCATGTTCACGCATTGGCAAATTTAGCGCCATCGTCTTTTTAGACTAAGCGACGCCACCAATTGCTTGATAGCATGACATTTTGGGCACGCATGCCCGCGTTCTCTAGGAGATTTCATGTCTGCTTCAAACTCTGACAACCAAGCCATTCAATCGCTGCCACAAGTAGTCTCCTTACAACAAGTCGCCTTCAGATCAGAGGGCCCCGTGAGTGTGGCCACTCGGAAAGATCGTTTGCAACGCGTCATCGACATGCTGGTCAAACATTGTGATCCTCTCTGCGCAGCCATGGAAGAAGACTTTGGCGGAAGATCGCCCGTTTTTTCCATGATGAATGATGTAGCGGGTTCCTTGGGTTCACTCAAGCACGCCCGAGATCATCTCGAAACCTGGACACAAGACCAAACGCGCCCTAGCGTCGTACCCTTTGACGCATTTGGCGCGACAGCCTGGGTCAAATACCAACCCAAAGGAGTGGTAGGCATCATTGGCACTTGGAACGCGCCCCTGTTCACATTGTTATCGCCTTTATCCAGCGTGTTTGCTGCCGGCAACCGCGCTATTCTCAAGCCATCCGAAATTGCGCCACGTACAGCAGAATTACTGCAACATGCTGTGGCTGAATTCTTCAAGCCAGATGAATTGACGGTCGTACAAGGCGGTCCTGCTGTAGCCGCAGAATTTTCAAAACAAGCCTGGAATCATTTGGTCTTCACGGGTGCTACCAGCGTTGGCAAACTGATCATGAAAGCAGCCTCAGACAACTTGGTCCCTGTCACTTTGGAGTTGGGTGGCAAGTCACCCGTCGTCATTGGCACTGGCGCCAACATTGCCAATGCAGCCGAACGCATTGCCGTGGGCAAAAGCGCCAACTCAGGACAGCTGTGTGTTTCACCCGATGTGGTCTGGGTTCACGAAGCTGAAGCAGATCATTTGCTGAATGAAATTCAGTCGATTTACAAAGACCTTTTCCCTACAACGGCCGATAACAAAGATGTCACACCCATTGTGAATGAAAGACACTTTGAGCGTCTGAATTCATATGTGAATGATGCCAGCGCCAAAGGCGCTCGCATCGTGGTGGCGGGCGATGACAATGCAACACAACGTAGACTACCTCTTCGAATGGTGGTCAATCCAAGTTCAGACAGTGAGATTGCCCAGCACGAAATTTTTGGGCCTGCCTTGGTGGTAAGGACATACCAAACTTTGAAACAAGCTGTGACTGAGATCAATGCTGGTGAACGGCCGCTAGCCCTCTATTATTTTGGCACCGACAGTGCAGAGCAAGCTTGGGTTTTAGACCACACTTTGTCCGGCGGTGTGTCTATCAACGACGTGGTGATGCACCCTGCCTTGCATGACGCCCCGTTTGGCGGTGTTGGCGCATCTGGCATGGGTCATTACCATGGCCATGAAGGTTTCTTAGAATTTAGCCATGCCCGCAGTGTGTATAGCGCTGGAGGGCACGATCCACGCCGCGAATGGGGCATGCTGCCACCCTACACCGATCAATTTGCACAAATGATTCGCGGCGCGATTACGCCATGAAATGACAAGCTCAAGTTCAAGGCGCTGATGTATCTGCATCCTTCTCGACTTGCGACTTGGCATGTTTGACTGCAGCAAACACCATGGTGGGTTGCAGCACCACCGTCAATAACAAAGCAAACAAGCCTTTGAACAAAGCGTAGTCGCCGCCGACAATTTCAGGGCTTCCCAATACTTGCAACAACAAGACACTGGATAAGCCCACCAAAATCATGCCCATCAGACCGATCACAAATGCGCCTCGCCACAAGCCAGTGGGCATGAATGGCAACAGCTTGGGCGGTGGCAGTGCATCCAGCTGCGGCGCTTTTCCTTGCCGAACTTGACGGCCCAAAAGAGGCTTCAAAATGAGCCAACTGATAGCAGGCAACAGCAGGCCTGTCGCTATCAAATCAGTCGCATAGCCACCCTCCGTCCACAAGCCCAAGACGGCCGTATTTCGGTGCATTGACCAAGCAATCAAACCATTGATCAAGGCGTTGATTAGGCCAGGCGTGAGTTGCTGAGACATGAAAAATTGTGCTGGCGTCATAGTACGTGTCCATCAAGAGAGAACTCAAGGAAGGCCTTCAGGTTAATTCAGCCGCCCATGCCCGGACATCGTCCGTTTGTGTCATTACACAGCTTTCAATTTCGCGGAGTATCCATCACTGATCATTCACTGACAAGACGCTCAAACCATGACACAACACGCTTCACTCTTTTCATTGAACGGCCAAGTGGCCATCGTGACGGGCGCTGGCAAAGGCATTGGCCGTGCGTGCGCCTTGACACTGGCGCAAGCGGGTGCCGATGTGGCGCTAACGGCCAGAACCGAAGCAGACTTGCACAAAGTAGCTGAAGAAATCAGGGCTATGGGCCAACGCGCCATTGTGGTGGCAGGAGACATCGCGCAAGAAGCCACCATGGACGCATTGGTTGCCCGCACTCTCCAGGAGCTTGGCAAGATCACCATTTTGATCAACAACGCTGGCGGCGCAGGCCCCAACAGCCCCCTCAAAATGGGCGGTAACGACTTCAGTGCCGTGTTGGCATGGAACGTCACCCCGGCTTATTTGATGATTCAGAAAACAGCCAAAGCCATGCGTGAAGCAGGTGGTGGCGCAGTGATCAATATTTCCTCAGTGGCCGCACGTTATGCGCAGAAACATTTCAGCGCTTATGGTGCTGCCAAAGCCGCGCTCAACCAAATGACGCGCAACTTGGCCCAAGATTTGGGTCCAGCCATTCGCGTCAACGCCATCGAGCCGGGCACCATCATGACCGAGGCATTGGCGCCCTTCTTAACGCCTGAACGCACAGAAAGAATGTTGTCCAGCACCCCCATGGGCCGCTTGGGTCAACCTGAAGACATTGCAGCTTCTGCACTCTTCTTGGTATCGCCTGCGGCATCTTGGATCACTGGGAAAATTTTAGGCGTCGATGGCGGCGTGGAAGCGCCGAACTTTTAAGGTCAAAATTAAACCGTACGCCCTGCCCGATTGCCTTCGTGCATGGCGCCTTCAATGTAGTTCACACCCGCACAATCGCCAATGCGATGCAATGGCACACCGCAATTGGCCAATTGAACAGCCACGGTGTCGTCAGCCTCAGCCCCAATGGCCAACACCACAGCGTTCGCAGGCGTTGTAGTGCTTGCACCTTCAGCATCTTGCCAAACCACATGGCTTGAAGTGATTTCTTGCACTTGCGCTTTCAACTGCAAATTGCCATGGGACTTCACCACATCGAGCACCCGCCAGCGTCGCACAATCGACAACTCACGACCAGCTTTGTCTGAAGGTTCTAGGACGGTGACTTCGCGACCACGGGCCAACAAAAATTCGGCCAACTCCAGCCCCACCAAGCCGCCGCCCACAATGGCCACTTTTTTACCCAATGGCATCCACAGTTTGGACAAACTTTGCAGCGCCTCAGCGCTGTCAGTCACCTTCAGCATGCCGCCGGCCTTGAACATGGCTCGTTCTGCCAAATTCAATTTGGCCTTGGCCACTTCATCGGCGCGATCACCCGTCATGAGGCGACGAAGTTCGTCACCACTCCAAACATGTTGTTGATCAGCACCCGCAATGGCGGGCGCTCGACGTTTAGCCCCTGTAGCCACCACGATGACATCGGGCTTTAAAGCCGCAACAGCATCCTTAGACGTATCTGCCATCAACTTCACCTCAATGGGGAGGTTTTTCACTTGTTCAACCAGATAGTCGAGTAGCTTGCCGTTTTCTGGATAGGCCAATCCTGCAAAAAACAAAGTACCGCCCAAGCGGTCGCTGCGCTCTAATAAAGTGACCTTGTGACCGCGAATGGCTGCCACGCGGGCTGCCTCCATACCGGCAGGACCACCGCCCACAATGACGACATGCTTTGGCAGGGTAACGGGCGTGATGGGATGTTCAAACTCGTGGCCCGTTTGAGCGTTCACGGCACACTTGACGCGTCTATTAACAAAAATTTCACTGACGCAGGCGTAGCAATAAATGCAAGGTCGAATGTCTTGCGGCCGGTTCTGAATCAGCTTGATGGGAATTTCTGGGTCGGCCAACATTTTGCGCGCCATGGCCACAAAATCGAACTGTCCTTGGGCAATGGCTTTGGCCGCCACATCGGGCTCAATACGTCCCGCTGTAATAACCGGAATCTTCAGCACGCCTTTAATGGCGGCCGCATTGGACATGTAAGCGCCAGGTTTTTGCGGAATGGGGGCCTCCGTAAAGACCACACCACTGGTCAGCGTGGCATAAGCTGAAACACTGATGGCATCTGCACCTGCGGCTTCACACATTTTTGCGGTGGCCATGGCATCTGCCAATGTGATACCGCCTGGCGTGTGAAGTTCTTCACCATCCAACCTGACCCATACCGGGAAATCGGCACCCACTCGGGCTTTGACAGCGCGCATCGTGTCCAACAACAAACGTGCGCGATTTTCGAGCGGACCGCCATACTCGTCTTCGCGCTGATTGGAATAGGCCGACAAAAAACCCGCCAAGATGTAGGTGTGAGCGCCATGTAACTCAACGGCATCAAAGCCCGCTTGCTTGGCCCGCAAGGCCGCCGATGCAAAGTACTCGACCATTTGGGCAATGTCGGCAGAGTCCATGACCCGAATGCGAACAGGGTGAGGGCCAATGCCAATGAAGGTTTTGAGTTCTTCCTGCGTAATGGCCGACATCATGTCGTTCTTAACCATCTTTGGCATGGAGGGAACCCACAGTTCACGGCCCTGCGCGCGATCTAACGCTGCTGTTTTGCCGCCATGCTGCAATTGCATGGCAATTTTGGCGCCATGGCGGCGAACTCTGGCTGCGACTTGCGACAAGCCAGGAATGAAATCGTCACGCGAAACACCCACTTGATAGGGCTCACCCGTCCCATGCGGAAAAGCAACGGCGCAAACACCCATGGTAAGCAAACCGGCGCCACCTTTGGCGCGTTCTTCATAGTAAGCCTGAATTCGCTCGCCGCACGTGCCATCCGTTTCGGCAAAGTTGGAGCCCATGGGCGACATGATGATTCTGTTGCGAATTTCCAATTGGCCAATGCGGCCAGTTTGAAGCAGGGGCTGATAAGGATTGCTCATGAGACTCCAAATACAAATAGATCTTCAGTGAGTCATTGTGAAGCCCATCTGAAAAATGACATCGTCCATTCGGACGCTGACTTTCAGCACTGAATGAAGGAAAGTAACATCAAGCCTTTATTGCCTAGCGCAAGACTTGGCATCGACCGTTTATTTTTAGGAGTAACCCATGACCACCACTTTGATTACAGGATCGGCCTCTGGCATTGGCGCAGCAATCCGTGACGCAATGATTGCCGCAGGGCACATCGTCATTGGGGTGGACCTCAAGTATGCAGATATCTTGGGCGATCTGTCCACCGCCGCTGGGCGGCAAGCTGTCATACAAGCGGCGCTTGAAAAGTGTGGGCAACAACTCGACAACCTGGTGCTTTGTGCTGGCTTAGGTGCTCAAACGCAACCCGCCTCCTTGGTCACCTCGGTCAATTATTTTGGTGCGGTTGAATTGCTCGATGGCTTGCTGCCCGCATTGCAAAAAGGCACTAACCCCTCTGCCGTGGTCATTTCCTCTGTGGCTTCCGCCATGCTGCCTTGGGACAAAAACCCCATGGCTGCAGCTTTCACCGCCATGGACGAACAAGCAGTCAGCCAGATTGTCATGGGCGCAGGTGATAAAGGTGGTAATTTGGCCTATGCCGGTTCCAAAAACGCATTGACCGTTGCGGTCCGTCAGCGCGCTGTTGCATGGGGCCATGCCGGTGTCCGCCTGAACACGGTGGCTCCTGGCGCCACAGAAACACCACTGCTTCAAGCGGGACTGCAAGACGACCGTTACAGCGAATCGATCAAAAACTTCTTAGGCCCCATTGCACGCCGTGCAGAGCCTAGCGAAGTCGCCAGTGTGGTTGCGTTTTTGCT
>CANNNB010000008.1 GCA_947505995.1 Comamonadaceae bacterium | reverse complement strand
TTTTCACGTTGGAATCAACAAAAGCCCTCTCATGAGGGCTTTTTATTTTCCAAAAAGCTCAACTTGAAGGCACAATACAGCTTTAGCCCCGGTGGTGAAATTGGTAGACACATCGGACTTAAAATCCGCCGCTTCGTTCATAGCGGGCGTGCCGGTTCGATTCCGGCCCGGGGCACCATCGACTAAGTAGACAGCCATGACATCCTTCAACGCACCTCTTGAAATTCATGTTCATGGTGAAATCCTGTTGCGCGACGACGTGGATTTCAAAGCAATACAAGAAGCCACCAAGCCTCTTTGGAAATACGCGGGCGGCAAATCGCTCACTGAAGGTGCTCAAAGCCTTTACGAAGAAGAGCCAGGCATTCGGTTCGAAGCTGCCGAGCACAAACTTCAACTGTGTTGGACCGCTCGTGGCGACGAAGACTTCAGGCAGGTCCTGGACGATCTTTGCATGAACCTCAACGATGTTTCTGCTGCTGGTGCTCAGATAGAAATTACGTTTTATGACGCAGAATTTGACGATGACGATGAATCGCGCGGCGCAGAGTCGCGTGACGACTTTCTGATCGTCTTCGTTGGCCCCGACCCAGCTGCCATCATGCAGGCGCAACGCGATTTACTGGTTCAAGATGTTGTTGGTCTCATGGAGCGCCATTTTGATGGCTCGGAACTGAGCGGCGTGGTTCAAGAAATCGACAAGTTGTTCTCTGAACGCTTTAACGAATTGGTCAGCTCCCTTGAGTTGGGTAAGCCGCCTCGTGGCAGTGGTGGCCCTCAGGGTGGTCACGGTGGTGGTCGCAGACCGCGCCATTTGCACTAACCAGCCATCAACACCAAAGGTTCATTGATGGGGCTCAGTGAAATGCTCAATCCTGGCGTCAAGCGCAGAGAAGTGTTTGGTTGGGCCATGTACGACTTCGCCAATTCAGGCTACACCACGGTAGTCATTACCGCCGTCTTTGCTGCCTACTTTGTGGGTGCCGTAGCTGGCAAGGCAGAATGGGCCACACTGGCATGGACCAGCGCATTGAGTGTGTCATATGCCATTGTGATGTTCACTATGCCCGCCATGGGGGAATGGGCCGACCGGCATGCCGGTAAGAAAAAATTGCTCATGCTTGTCACGGCGGCCTGTGTGGTGAGCACTGCCGCTCTGGCCTTGGTGTCGCCTGGGCAAGTGGCCCTGGCTGTTGTCTGCATTGTGCTGTCCAACACGTTCTTCTCTTACGGTGAATCTTTAACGGCTGCTTTCTTGCCTGAATTGGCAAAACCTGAGGCCATGGGCCGCATCAGTGCTTGGGGTTGGGCTTGGGGCTACTTGGGCGGTATGTTGACCTTGGGAATCTGTTTGGCCTACGTGCTGTGGGCGCAGGCAGAAGGTCAAACCGCGGGTCAATTTGTGCCAGTCACCATGTGCATCACGGCATTTATCTATGCACTGGCTTCGGCTTTGACGTTTACGCTGATGAAAGAGCACGCGCAAGCTCAACCGGCCCGTCAACGCGCAGGCAGTCAATGGCGGCAGTTAAGGAGTACGTTCCAAGAAGCCAAAGCCTACAAAGATTTCATGCAACTCATGGCGTGTGCAGTAGCTTATCAAGGCGGTGTGGCTGTGGCCATTACTTTGGCTGCCATCTACGCCGAGCAAATCATTGGATTTCAGCCGCAAGAAACCATGATCCTTATTTTTGTTCTAAACATAGCGGCATTTGTGGGCTCATTGGTGTTTGGTTATGCGCAAGATCGAATCGGTCACAAATTAGCGCTGGCTTTAACTTTGGTGGGGTGGAGCATCACCTGTGTGTTGGCAGCGCTGACCACCAGCAAAGAAGTTTTCTGGTGGGCGGCTGCCTTGGCAGGTGTTTGCATGGGTTCAAGCCAATCCACAGGCAGGGCCATGGCTGGCTTGTTCATTCCGACCCATCGTCTGGCTGAGTTCTTTGGCTTGTGGACATTTGCTATTCGGCTGGCCAGCATCGTGGGGCCTTTGGGTTATGGTTTGATCACATGGTTCACGGCAGGCAATCAGCGCTTGGCCATTGGTTCTACCGCTATTTTGTTCCTTGTGGGTTTGGCTTTGTTGTTACCCATCAATGTGCAGCGTGGTCAAAGCAAGGCCGCAACGCAATCTTAATTGGCAAGCTTAAAGTGCAAGTCTGATGTCTGCTTTTCGCTACCTTCAAGCCTACCCAGACAACTTGCAGTTGCAAGTGCAGAAAATCATAGACGGCCCTGGCTTAGGTGCATGGCTAAAGTCCAGACATTCAGAGCCGCACAGCATTCGAACCGATGGTGCGCTTTACAACTACGTCATCGAACTTAAAACCGAATTTTTGAGACAAGCCGATCCCATTAACAAGGTGAGTTATGACAGCAAGCTGCAAATCATTCAACATGCTTTGGGCTTGCACACCACCACCTCTCGCATTCAAGGTAGCAAACTGAAATCAAAACGTGACATCAAAGTGGCTGCCTTGTTCAAAGAAACGCCCATTGCGTTTTTGCAAATGATTGCCGTGCATGAATTGGCGCATCTGAAGGTGCGTGAACACGACAAAGCTTTTTACAAGCTGTGCCATCACATGGCGCCAAATTATGCGCAGTCAGAATTTGAGCTTCGGGTGTACCTTACGCACCTAGATCAGGGTGGCGAGAAGCTTTGGGTCGCAGCTTGATGGCAGTATTCAGGCGGCAGGTCTAGCCACCGCAGGGCGGCAGATTGAATTGAACTTAAGGCCCCAGTGGTCCACAGCTCTATCTGTTCAGATTTGTTTGAAAGAGCCGGCACAAATGGCAATTCAGTGTTAGTTGAAATTAAACGTTTGGTTTGTTTCGCAACCGCTTCACCCGTTGAAATAAGCTGAACTTCAGTGCCGACCATTTTTTGTAAAATAGTTTCCACAAAAATGTAGTGGGTGCAACCTAAAACCAGCGTGTCAATTTGACCACTGGCCTGGCCGAACGAGCCCATGGCTTGCACATATTTGGCGCAAAGTTGCTCTATCTCTGCAGTGTCACTAGAAGATTTTTCGGTTTGCATTTCAATGGCCAGCGCCAAACCTTGGCATGCTTGCAAGACAAAATGACCTTGCTTGGGCATTGCCTCTGTCAACACGTTCTTCATTAACTTGTCAAAGCGCGAACTGTTCAATGTGCTTTGAGTACTGATCACTCCCACATGCCCAGTTTGCGTTTGTGCCAGTGCGGGCTTGAGTGCAGGTTCAACGCCTATGAAAGGCAGGTGAGGGTAATGGGTGCGCAAACTTTCAATGGCCACTGCCGTGGCGGTATTGCATGCCACCACCACAGCCTTAACGCGGCCTTTGGCTAAAAGTTGTTCAGTGATGGCATGGCTTCTGGCAATGATGAATTCGTCAGAGCGCTCCCCGTAAGGTGCAAAGCCACTGTCGGCCCAGTAAATAAAGCGCTCATGGGGCATTTCTGCGCGCAGGGCTTTCAAAACACTGAGGCCGCCAATGCCACTGTCAAAAACACCGATGATCCCATTGGGGTCATCGACATTTTGAGCATTCATTAGGCGGCAACCAGATTCAATTGGAGGCAACTTTGATGCCTTTGAACTCACCAGTGGCAATTCGTTTTTGCCATTCCTCAGGGCCTGTATTGTGTGCGCTGGTACCACCAGAATCTACCGCCACGGTGACGGGCATGTCGACCACATCAAATTCGTAAATGGCTTCCATGCCCAAGTCGGCAAAGCCCACGACCTTGGATTGCTTAATGGCTTTGGACACCAAGTAAGCCGCGCCGCCCACAGCCATGAGGTAGGCCGACTTGTGTTTTTGGATGGCCGCAATGGCCTCAGGTCCACGCTCGGCTTTGCCCACCATGGCGATGAGGCCAGTTTGAGCCAACAT
The DNA here is from genome assembly GCA_947505995.1 of Comamonadaceae bacterium. Next base: position 18,257 of record CANNNB010000008.1, on the reverse strand, counting down.
CATCTCGGTGAATTTGTCCATGCGTGTAGAGGTGGTGGGGCCTGCAGGGCCCACCACTTCGCCCTCCATCGGGTCGACCGGGCCCACGTAGTAAATGATGCGGTTGGTGAAATCGACAGGCAATTTCTCGCCCTTGGCCAACATGTCCTGAATCCGCTTGTGAGCGGCATCGCGTCCCGTCAACATTTTGCCGTTGAGCAGCAAAGTTTGCCCGGGTTTCCAACTGGCGACTTCGGCGGCAGTGAGGGCATTCAAATCGACGCGCTTGCTCTTTTCTGTATCGGGTGTCCAATTCACATCTGGCCACAAATCGAGGGAAGGCGCGTTCAAATAAACTGGGCCTGAACCGTCCAATACAAAGTGCGCGTGCCGGGTGGCAGCACAATTGGGAATCATGGCTACAGGCTTACTGGCTGCATGCGTGGGGTACAGCTTGATTTTGATATCAAGCACGGTGGTCAGGCCGCCCAAACCTTGAGCGCCAATGCCTAGCGCATTGACCTTGTCATAAATTTCCAAGCGCATATTTTCAACTTGCGTCAGCTTATCTCCCTTACTAGATTTCTCAAGAAGCTGGTACATGTCCAGGTCATCCATCAAACTTTCTTTGGCCATAAGGACTGCCTTTTCTGCAGTGCCACCAATGCCAATGCCCAGCATGCCTGGCGGACACCAGCCGGCGCCCATGGTGGGAACAGTTTTCAAAACCCAGTCGACGACACTGTCGCTGGGGTTAAGCATGACCAATTTGGATTTGTTTTCACTGCCGCCGCCTTTGGCCGCAACAGTGATGTCCAGTTTGTTGCCAGGTACGATTTGCGTAAAGATGACAGCAGGCGAATTGTCCTGAGTGTTCTTGCGCGCAAACTCAGGATCGTCCACGATGGAGGCACGCAACATGTTGTCGGCGTAGTTGTAACCCCGGCGCACGCCTTCATTGATGGCGTCTTCCAGCCCGCCTGTGAAGTTCTCGAACCTGATGTCCATGCCAACCTTCAAGAACACATTGACGATGCCGGTGTCTTGACACATGGGCCGATGGCCGATAGCACTCATTTTGCTGTTGGTCAAAATTTGGGCAATGGCGTCTTTGGCCGCAGGGCTTTGTTCACGCTGATAAGCGCTTGCTAAATGCGAGATGAAATCGGCAGGGTGGTAATAGCTGATGTACTGCAGTGCAGCAGCAACCGATTCAATCAGGTCTTCTTGTTTGATCAGGGTGGTCATGTCGTACTTTCGCGAAGTCGAATTTAAATTTTCAGGATAAAGTTACTGAAAGCTAGCTGTGCAATGGTTTCAATGGTTGTTGTGGTGTGACATCAGCTTGTCGGTGTAGGCAATGGCCAAAGCACTGAGAAGGAAAGTGATGTGAATAATGGTTTGCCACATCAGCACTTGCTCGGTGTAGTTAGCTGCATTGATGAATGTTTTCAGCAAATGAATAGAGCTGATGCCGATGATGGCGGTGCCCAATTTCACTTTTAAAACAGACGCATTCACATGACTCAGCCATTCTGGTTGATCGGGGTGGTTTTCTAAATCCATGCGGGACACAAATGTTTCGTAGCCACCCACAATGACCATAATGAGCAGGTTCGAAATCATGACCACGTCAATGAGTGCCAAGACCACCAACATGATGATGGTCTCATTCAATTGCGTGATGGGGGCATCAACTTTGTAACCAATGCCAGAGATCAAAGCTTGTAGGGCAGTTTGGCTGCCAAATACAGCTTCCAAAAGATGCACCAGCTCCACCCAAAAATGGAACACATAAACACCCTGCGCCAAAATCAAGCCAAGGTAAAGCGGGAGTTGCAGCCACCTGCTGGCAAAAATCAGCTTGGGCAGGGGACGGAGGTCAGCTTTTTGGGGGTGTGGTTTTGGGTTCGAAGCCATAGATGATCTTTAGAGCAGTTTGGGTAATTTTAAAGCCGAGCATTTGCATAAATGTGTCGGTTTTGACAAGATATGAAAGAATACTGTCAGTCAGGGCTTTGTAAGAGCCAAGCACGACATTCAGCACAAGTAATTTGAATAAGTTCCCTAGGAGACACAGAATGAGCGCCACCGTTTACCAACCCAGTGCAGACTTCGTTAAAAATGCCCATATTTCAGGCATGCCAGCCTATTTGGCCTTGTGCAAGGAAGCCGAAACCGATTACGAAGCCTATTGGGCTCGTTTGGCCAAGGAGTTCATCACTTGGAAAACCCCATTCACCAAAGTATTGGACGAGACGAATGCGCCTTTTTTCAAATGGTTTGAAGACGGTACTCTGAACGCCTCATACAACTGCCTAGATCGGAACGTTGAAAAAGGCCTTGGCAACAAAACTGCCCTAATTTTTGAAGCAGACGGTGGTGAAGTCACGCGCATCACTTACAGCGAACTGCTTGCCAAAACTTGCCAAATTGCCAACGGCCTCAAATCCCTTGGCATCCAAAAAGGCGACCGAGTCATCATTTACATCTCCATGTCCATTGATGGCGTGGCGGCCATGCAAGCTTGCGCCCGAATTGGTGCCACGCACTCCGTGGTGTTCGGTGGTTTCTCAGCCCAATCATTGCGCGATCGCATTGAAGACACTGGCGCCAAAGCCGTGATCACGGCCGATCACCAAATTCGCGGTGGCAAGCAACTGCCTTTGAAATCCATTGTGGACGACGCCATTGCATTGGGTGGTTGCGGTAGCATTCAAAACGTGTTGGTAGTCAAGCGCAGCGGTTCTGAAGTCGCCATGATGCCAGGGCGGGACACCTGGATGCACGAATTGGTTGCTAAGCAAGCCAACACTTGTGAGCCAGAGTGGGTGGGCGCTGAGCATCCCTTGTTCTTGCTCTACACCTCAGGCTCAACAGGCAAACCAAAGGGTGTTCAACACTCTACGGGCGGCTACTTGCTGCACGCAGCCCTCACCACCAAGTGGACCTTCGACTTGAAACAAGACGATGTGTTCTGGTGCACGGCCGACATTGGTTGGGTCACAGGTCACACCTACATCACCTACGGCCCCCTGGCTTTGGGCGGCACAGAAATTGTGTTCGAGGGCGTACCTACATTCCCTGACGCTGGACGTTTCTGGAAAATGATTCAAGATCACAAGGTCTCTATTTTCTACACAGCACCTACCGCTATTCGTTCTTTGATCAAAGCGGCTGAAGCCAAAGATGAGGTGCATCCAAAGAGCTACGACCTGACAAGTTTGCGCTTGCTAGGCTCTGTGGGCGAGCCTATCAATCCTGCAGCCTGGGAGTGGTATCACAAGCATGTGGGCGGCGGTAATTGCCCCATTGTCGACACCTTCTGGCAAACCGAAACGGGTGGTCACATGATTACGCCGCTGCCTGGCGTCACACCCATGGTGCCTGGTTCTTGCACCTTGCCCTTCCCGGGTATTCAAACCGCCATCGTGGACGAAACGGGCAAAGACATGCCCAATGGTCAAGGCGGTATCTTGGTGGTCAAGCGCCCATGGCCATCCATGATTCGCACCATCTGGGGGGACCCCGATCGGTTCATCAAGAGCTACTACCCAGCCGACTTCCAAGGCAAGTACTACTTGGCTGGCGACGGTGCCATTCGCGATGCTGAATCTGGATACTTCACCATCACCGGTCGCATTGATGACGTGTTGAACGTGTCGGGTCACCGCATGGGCACCATGGAAATTGAATCTGCCTTGGTGAGTTGTACCGAACTGGTGGCTGAAGCTGCGGTTGTGGGGCGTCCAGATGACACCACCGGTGAAGCCATTTGTGCATTTGTGGTGCTCAAGCGCCCCTTGCCTACAGGTGACGAAGGCAAGGTCATTGCCAAACAATTGCGCGATCACATTGCCAAAGAAATTGGCCCCATTGCCAAACCCAAAGACATTCGCTTTGGCGAGAACTTGCCCAAGACTCGCTCCGGCAAAATCATGCGCCGCTTGCTGCGCAGCTTGGCCAAAGGCGAAGAAATTACGCAAGACATTAGCACCTTGGAAAACCCAGCCATCTTGGGACAACTGGGTCAAGCATATTGATGAATGGGGCCTAAGGCTTAGGCCCCATCACCATGCCTTCACGCCTAGGATCTGCGCCACCAAAGAAGCCTGTGGGCGTCACTTCAACGGCCTGAATTCCACTGACCAAGGGGGTTTCAAGGACCTCATGGCCTTTAGCCCGTAGCGCTTTGAGCGTGTTTTCTGGGAAGCGCTTTTCTTCCAAAATGGTAGGGCCATTGAGCGAGCTGAAATTGGGCAAATTGATAGCTTGCTGTGTGTTCAAACCCCATTGCAATGTGCCGATCAGCAACTTGCCGGTGTAATGAATGATGACCGCACCGCCAGGACTGCCGCCGGTCATTTTTAATTTCCCAGTGTCTTTCTCAAATACCAAGGTAGGTGACATGGATGACCTAGGCCTTTTGCCAGCTTCAACCCGATTGGCAATAGGTGTTCCTTTTTCATCTTCTGGTGTAAAACTGAAATCTGTCAGCTGGTTGTTCAACAAGAAACCACCATGCCTGCCTTGGCCTGAATTAACCATGTTTCTAGATCCAAACACAGACTCTATGGTGGTGGTCATGGCGATCGCATTGCCATACTTGTCAATCACACTGATGTGACTTGTGCCGTATTCCTCTTGAGCCGGCATCGGCGCATAGACAGTCTTGGTTCCAGCAGGATTGCCTGGTTGTGCCACTTTCATGCTTTGAACGCCAATAAGACTGCTACGCTGCTTAAGGTAGTTGGTATTCCAAAGTGTTCGCCAATCACCGCCGGGGGCTTGAACAAAATCGGGGTCTGCCACAAATTGGCCACGGTCTGCAAAAGCCAAACGAGCTGCTTCGGTGTAAAAGTGCAGCCAATCGGCTGAAGGCAGGCCTTGCTCAAGTTGCATTTTCCCAGCAGCGGTGTTGTTCAAGATGCCCAATATTTGTCCGATGGCCAAGCTGCCCGAACTGGGGGGCGGAAAACCGCAAAGCCGATAGGTTTTGCCAGACGTTTGAACCGCATGATCAAAGCATAACGGCTCGCGTTTTTTGGCTTTGTAATGGGCCAAATCTTGAAGCGTGATGCTGCCTGGGCGTGAGGGATGTTGTCGAACCTTTTTCACCAAAGCTTCTGCCACAGGCCCTTCCTTCAAGGACAGCGAACCGCGCTGAGCAATGTCACGCAATACCGCCGCCAATTCTGGATTTTTCAAAACATGGCCAATGGGAAATGGTTTGCCCTGAGCGTCGTAAAAATACGCGGCGGCCACGGGATCATTGATTAAGTCCTTTTCAGCCACCAAGCCTCGATGCAAATGAGGGCTAATCTTGAAACCAAGTTCCGCCAATTGAATGGCAGGTTGCATCAGGGAGGCCCAAGGCAATTTGCCATGTTCTTTGTGCGCCATTTCAAGCACAGAGAGGGTGCCAGGAACGCCTACCGACAAGCCACTTAAAACACCTTCCATGAAAGTAAGTGGTTTGCCTTTGGCATCGAAAAAAAGTTTGCCGGTAGCGGCAGAAGGCGCAACTTCGCGGCCGTCATAGGCTTCTACTTTTTTGCCGTTGTGATGGAGGATAAATGTGCCGCCCCCAATGCCGCTTGATTGAGGCTCCACCAAAGTAAGGACCATTTGAACTGCAATGGCCGCATCGATGGCCGAGCCGCCTGCCTGCAGCACTTGATAGCCAGCATCCGTGGCCAACGGGTTGGCCGCTGCAACGGAAAATCCTTGAGTAGCCCAGCCAGTCTTTTCTTGGTAGCCCACGGCAGTGTTGGATTGGTCTGGCGTGGCGTAATTGAATGTATTTTGCTTCAGTGCACAAGCACATACACAGCCCACCAAAACAACAACAGAAAGCATCAGCTTCATGCGAAATTTTGGAAACTTCATACTGGCCCTGCAATAGTTAGAGGCTGTGAGCTTGACTTATTTGGGTGCCAGTCTAATAGCGCCGTCCAATCGGATAACCTCGCCATTGAGCATGTCATTTTCCAAAATGTGCTTGACCAATTTGGCGTAATCATGGGGTGTTCCTAGGCGGCTAGGAAAGGGAACAGCAGCAGCCAGCGTGTCTTGAACTTCTTGTGGCATGCCAAATACCATGGGGGTACCAAAAATGCCAGGGGCAATGGTCATGTTGCGAATGCCGTTGCGTGCCAGATCGCGAGCAATAGGCAGAGTCATGCCCACCACGCCGCCCTTGGAAGCAGAGTAGGCCGCTTGCCCAATTTGACCATCGTAAGCCGCGACAGAGGCAGTCGAAATCATGACGCCACGTTCGCCTGTGGCTTCGGGCTCGTTCTTGCACATGGCCTCTGAAGCCAAGCGAATCATGTTGAAGCTACCAAGCAAATTGACAGTGATGGTTTTGCTAAATACGGCCAGTGAATGGGCGCCATTTTTACCGACAGTTTTTTCTGCAGGGGCGATGCCAGCACAGTTCACCAAGCCCACCAATTTACCAAGAGACAAAGCCTTGGCAATGACGGCTTGACCATCGGCCTCATTGCTAACGTCGCACTTGACGAAAGCGCCACCCAATTCTTTGGCAATGGCCTCGCCTTTTTCGGCCTGCATGTCTGCAATGACCACTTTGCCGCCATTGGCCGCCAACATGCGTGCGGTGCCTTCACCCAGACCCGATGCGCCGCCCGTCACAATGAAAACCTTGCCTTGGATGTCCATGAGTACCCCTTATGTAGTTGACGTAACGTTAACGTCAATTATGCATGGGTGAGCCAAATGAAAACTATCGAACTCATAAGTAATCTCAATCAGGGTTGTCACTATTAGGGTTTACGATAGGCCTCAATGAGTTTTCTCATTAAGCTTTTTTCTTAAATCACCCTCAAGGTAAAACCATGACCCTCATCAACACGCAAGTACAGCCTTTCAAAACACAAGCTTTCCACAACGGCAAGTTCATTGAAGTTTCCGACGCTAGCCTCAAAGGCAAGTGGTCTGTTTTGATTTTCATGCCAGCTGCTTTCACCTTCAACTGCCCCACAGAAATTGAAGATGCAGCTGACAACTACGCAGCCTTCCAAAAGGCTGGTGCCGAGGTTTACATCGTGACCACCGACACCCACTTTTCACACAAAGTGTGGCACGAGACTTCACCCGCAGTGGGCAAAGCCAAGTTTCCGTTGGTGGGCGACCCCACACACACCTTGACCAACGCATTTGGCGTGCACATTGCTGAAGAAGGCTTGGCCTTGCGCGGGACCTTCATCATCAACCCGGAAGGCACCATCAAGACCATGGAAGTGCACTCCAACGAGATTGCCCGTGATGTGTCGGAAACATTGCGCAAGCTCACAGCTGCTCAGTACACAGCCGCTAACCCAGGCCAAGTCTGCCCCGCTAAGTGGAAAGAAGGCGCAAAGACCTTAACGCCGTCACTCGACTTGGTCGGCAAGATCTAAGTACAAACATCACAGTGAAAAGTTCAACGCCCTGAATTTCAGGGCGTTGAGTGCAAGCCTGTGCAGCGCAGCGCATCGACTTGAATTTGAAATTGCTTTAGGAAAAAAAACCATGTTAGACGACACACTCAAATCGCAATTGCAAAATTACTTGGGGATGCTCAGAAATCCTATCTGCCTGATCGCCACATTGGACGACAGCGAGACCGGGCTTGAGATGCGCCAGCTGCTAGAGACCATTGTGGGTTTGTCAGACAAGGTGAGCTTAGACACCTCGGGCACTGATGCGCGCACGCCTTCTTTTGTGGTGGTGCGCGAGGGTGAGACACAGGGTGTCCGATTTGCTGGGTTGCCTTTGGGTCACGAGTTCACATCTTTGGTTTTGGCCTTGCTTTGGACCGGCGGTCACCCACCCAAAGTGGAACAAGATGTGCTGGATGCTGTCAAGGCTTTGGACGGTGATTTCAATTTTGAGGTTTACATGTCCTTGTCATGCCACAACTGTCCCGATGTGGTTCAGGCTTTGTCGCTCCTGGCCATTTTCAATCCCAAAGTGAAAACTGTGGTCATTGAAGGCGGTGCTTTCCAACAAGAAGTGACCGAGCGGGAAATCATGGCGGTACCCATGGTGTTTTTGAATGGCAAAGTGTTTGGCTCTGGTCGCATGTCAGTGGAAGAAATTGTGGCCAAGATTGACACGGGTGCTACGGATCGAGATGCGGCTAAGATCAACGTCAAAGATACCTTCGATGTTCTCATTGTGGGGGGCGGCCCTGCTGGCGCTGCAGCTGCTGTGTATGCCGCTCGCAAAGGCATTCGCGTGGGTGTGGCCGCTGAACGCTTTGGTGGTCAGGTCAATGACACCATGGCCATTGAAAACTACATTTCAGTTTTGGAAACCGATGGCCCCAAATTTGGTGCGGCCATGGAAGCCCAAGTGCGTCAATACGGTGTTGACATTATGAATTTACAAAAGGCCGCCAAAGTGGTGCCGGCCTCTGAGCCTGGCGGACTGATTCGAGTCGAAATGGCAAACGGTGGCGCATTGAATGCTCGCACCGTGATTTTGTCAACCGGTGCTCGCTGGCGCAATGTGAATGTGACTGGCGAGCAAGAATATAAAAACAAGGGCGTGGCTTACTGTCCTCATTGCGATGGTCCTTTGTTCAAAGGCAAGCGCACAGCAGTCATTGGCGGCGGTAACTCCGGCATTGAAGCGGCCATTGATTTGGCTGGCATTGTGGCGCACGTTACGGTCATAGAGTTTGCCGACCAACTCAAAGCTGATGCAGTCTTGGTGAACAAGTTAAATAGCTTGCCCAATGTGACGGTACACACCAATGCGCAAACCACCGAAATCACTGGCGATGGCAGCGTGGTCAATGGCATTCGCTTTAAAGACCGCGCCACGGGCGATGAGCATCATGTGGCTTTGGCGGGTGTGTTTGTTCAAATTGGCTTGGTGCCCAACACCGAGTTCTTAAAGGACACCATCGAGCTTTCCAAGTTTGGTGAAATTGTGGTTGATGCCAAGGGCCACACCAATGTGCCCGGTGTGTTTGCAGCGGGTGATTGCACCACGGTGCCCTTTAAGCAAATTGTGATTGCTGCTGGAGACGGCGCCAAGGCAGCACTCAGTGCGTTTGATCACCTGATTCGTTTGCCTGTGGCGGCGTAAGTGTTGAGCTCTTTCGTGCAAAAGCCAAAGTAAAGGCCAACCATCCTAGAATGAAACTGGTGCCGCCCCATGGCACCAGCGTTCTGAAAGTTTGAATGTCATGCCATGCTCGCAGCAAAATGTTGAGGGAAAAAAGCAGACACCCCAATAAGAAGAGAACGCCAGCCGCCATCAGGCGTTTTTCTTTTGGTCGAGATTGGCCTAGGATGCCCACCAAAATAAGGCCAATCGAATGAAATTGCATCAACTGCAAGCTAGCTTGGACCATGAGGGGCGAAGTGCCGTTTAAACTGTTGCCATGCGTGGCATAAGCCGAAGCAATGACCGACAGGGTCGCCATCGAGGCGCCTATCGCAATGAATGCCGTTGGCCAACGCCTCACGGTGGTTTGTTGAAGGTGTTTCATTACAAGCTGAGCAATTCAAAGTTAGATTCAACATTATGCAAGTGAAGTCTTGGCCCCTGAGGTCTATCGGTGTTTGGCTGTATGCATTCAATTGCAGTTTGTGCCGCATCAGTTTGATCAGTGTTCTCATTTTGTCGGGCTGTGCCAGTGTCAAAGTCCCTGACACCAATGCCATCAAAACGCCCAGCACCACTGAAGCACCCACCCCAGGATCATCGGCTGCCACCCCCATTGCGGCAGAGCCCGTGGCGCCACCTAAAGTTTTGCATCTGGGCTTGGCCTTGGGCGGCGGCGCTGCTCGGGGATTTGCGCATGTGGGCGTTATTCAGGTTTTAGAAGAAGCAGGTATTCACCCAGACTTGGTGGTTGGCACTTCTGCAGGCAGTTTGGTTGCTGCTTTGTATGCCAGTGGCAAGAACAGCGCCCAACTTAGGCGCGTGGCCGAGACCATGGAAGAAGCAGAAATTACCGATTGGATGATGCCCATTTTGAACAGAGGCGCCTTAAGAGGTGAGGCCTTGGCTCGCTATGTCAACAATCAGGTTGGAAATCGTTTAATTGAGCAAATGAAAATGCCCTTGGGCATTGTGGCTACCGATTTGCACAATGGTGAGCCTGTGTTGTTTAGACGAGGCAACACTGGCTCGGCCGTGCGGGCCTCCAGCGCCGTGCCTGCTGTTTTTCAGCCTGTCAAAATTGGAAACAGAGAGTATGTTGATGGTGGCTTGGTATCGCCTGTACCCGTTCGGCAGGCGAGGGACATGGGGGCCAATGTGGTCATAGCTGTTGATATTTCCACTGATCCAGAAGGCAGCCCTGCATCCGACACGTTTCAAATATTGATGCAGACCTTCAACATCATGGGCAAAAGCTTGAACACCGTTTTGTTGAAAGATGCCGATGTGGTGGTCAGACCAGCTTTGATGGGTGTCAAGAGTGCTGATTTTGCCGCTAGGCGCAAATCCATTGAGGCGGGCAGGGAGGCCATGCTCAAAGCATTGCCCAAGCTGAAAGAAATTCTCAGTGGCTATGCCTTGAAGCCCTGATCTTGGCTTGAGCTTCAAGCATAAAAAAAGCCGGTTTAAAAACCGGCTTTCGTCAGAGAAAGACCAGATAAACACTGGCCTTTATCAGTGGGCGTTAATTAACGCTTTTTAGTGGCTGTCTTAGCAGTTGCAACGGCTGTGTTGGTCACAGCAGCCATGTTAGCTTCAGCCATGTCAGTAGCTTGTTTCACAGCTTTTTGAACTGATTCGTAAGCGTTGTTAGCAGCGTTCACGGCGCTTTTCATCATGGCAACAGCTGTCTCAGAGCCAGCTGGCGCGTTAGATGTCGCAGAGTCAACCAAGTTAGCGAACTGCTTTTGAGCAGCAGCTGTTTGGGCTTCCAAAGCTTTGGTGAATTCGTTAGAAGTGCCTGAAGCGATGTCATAGAGGTGACGGCTGTAAGCAGCTGTTTTTTCAGCAAAAGGCTGGAACAGGTTAGCTTGCAAAGCCATCAGTTCCTGAGCATCTTTCACGCTCAAAGCAGCTTTGGTGCTTTGTGCAGACTCACTCAAAGCGGCTTTTGTGGCTGTCAAGTTCAACTCGACCAATTTTTCCATGCCTTCGAAGGCTTTGGATGTCAAACCGAAGAGGGTTTCGACATTGGCTTTGTGTGAAGCAACGATTTGTTCAGTAGTCATCATGATTTCTCCGTTAATTTAAAAAAGTTTCAAAAGTGACTGCTCTGAACCGGCTTTGCTTAAGGCTTGGCCAAACATCTTGTTGCAGTGCAGCATGGGATGAATTTTAGGGGCTCTGAACTCAATTACAAGGGGTTTTTGTTGCAACGCAGCATTTTAGAGTCGGCGTTCTAGAAATTCAAATCATTGCCAAATGGTCACAATTCAGCCATGAAAGCTTTTTATTCGGATCACTTTGTGTTGCCCTTGCCAGAGGGGCATCGCTTTCCTATGGCCAAGTACAGCATGCTTCGCCATAGGGTGGCGACTGAGCTTCAAGGGGTTCAAATGCTGGAGGCGCCTGCGGCCTCGGATGGCGAATTGGCTCTGGCTCACGCCCCTGAATATGTTCAGGCTGTTAAATCGGGGAGTCTGAGCCTGCAAGCTCAACGGGAGATTGGGTTTCCTTGGTCGCCGGCCATGGCAGAGCGATCGCTTCGGTCTGTGGGCGCATCGGTGGCTGCCGCCAGAGCGGCCATCAAGGATGGCATTGCAGGTAATTTGGCCGGTGGCACTCACCATGCCAGTGCGGCACAAGGAGGCGGATTTTGTGTGTTCAATGACATTGCCGTTACGGCAAGGGTGCTGCAGATGGAGCATTTTCGAGTCTTGAAACAGACTTTGAAGGTGATGGTGCTTGATTTAGATGTTCATCAGGGAAATGGCACAGCCAGTATCTTTGCTGAAGATGCAAGTGTTTTTACTTTGTCCTTGCATGGCGAAAAGAATTTTCCTTTCAGAAAAGTCAACAGCGACCTGGATGTGGGTTTGCCGGATGGTTGCTCAGATCAACCCTACTTGGAAGCTTTGGATCAAGCCCTTGAACAGGCTTCGATGCGCTTTTCCCCAGACTTTCTCATTTATTTAGCAGGCGCTGACGCCCATGAGGGAGACCGACTTGGCAGGCTTAAACTCACTGAGTCTGGCATGGCAGCAAGGGACCAAAGGGTCTTTGATTGGGCCCAAGAAAAACAAGTACCCATGATCATTTGCATGGGGGGCGGCTATGGCCATGACTTAGAGACCACTGTTGCCGTGCAAATGAACACATGGCGTTTGGCGAATTTGCACTGGCTTCACTGGCAAAATCGAGGCCTATGACAAAGCATTACAAAATTCCACAATGACCAGTTCTAAACCGCAAGCGATGCCCCGAAGCGAGTACCGCGCTTTCCGCCCCATCACCACCCGATGGATGGACAACGACGTATATGGCCATGTCAACAATGTTGTTTACTACAGTTGGTTTGACACGGCTGTCAATGCGCACCTGATTGAGCAGGGCGTGTTGGACATTCACCAAGGAGAAACCATTGGTTTGGTGGTAGAAACGCAATGCAATTACTTTGCGCCGCTTGCTTTCCCCCAAACCATTGAGGCTGGTATCAGAGTGGCGCATCGCGGCTCGTCTAGTGTGAAATACGAAGTTGGCTTGTTTGCAAAAGATGAGCCCCTGACTGCGGCTCGCGGGCACTTTGTACATGTCTATGTAGACAAACAAACGCGCCGGCCGCAAGCCCTTTCTGAATCATTTATCAAAGTCTTGGAGTCCCTAACATGAAAGAACTGACAACAACCCAGGTGAGCACGGTCATCTCTGACCCCGGCAGCGTCGATGCGGCCATCTTGAGTCGATTTTCTACGCGAGCTTATTTGAACAAGCCTGTAGAGAAGTCTGTGTTGGAGGATTTGTTGCAAGTTGCAGCACGTGCGCCCAGCGGGACCAATACCCAACCTTGGAAAGTTTATGTGCTGCAGGGCGCAGCCAAGGACAAGCTGGTTCATGAGGTTTGTGAAGCGCACAACGCTATGGCTGCCAATCCTGCCTTGGCCGCTGAGCATGCAGAAGAATACGATTACTACCCAAGCAAGTGGGTAAGCCCCTATATCGACAGACGCCGTGAGTGTGGTTTTGGCTTGTATGGGGTATTGGGCATTGGCAAAGGCGACAAAGACAAAATGCATTTGCAGCATCAACAAAACTACCGATTTTTTGGCGCACCTGTGGGCCTGATTTTCACACTCGACAAGGTCATGGGTCGTGGCAGTTTGCTCGATTACGGTATGTTCTTGCAAAGCGTGATGGTGGCAGCCAGAGCACGTGGCTTGCACACTTGCCCGCAAGCCGCATGGAATAATTTTTCAAAAATAATTTACAAACATGTCGGAGCAGGTGAGAACGAAATGATGGTCTGTGGCTTGTCATTGGGCTACGCCGACGAGGCTGCACTGGTGAACACATTCAAGACTACGCGCGTCGACGCCAGCACCTTCACGCATTGGATTGAATGAGCTTTTGGCTGATTCAGTGTTTGAATGGCTTAAGCCATGCAAGCACACTTTTCATCATGGCTGCGGGATTGACGCTGGTGTTTGGCGTCACCCGCATTGTCAATTTTGCGCACGGCAGTTTTTACATGTTGGGCGCATTGATCGCAGGCACCTTAGTGACCCAATGGTTACCCGCTTGGTCTGAGCAAGGCAGCACCTACTTGTTGGCCATGCTAATGGCTGCTGCTGCCGCAGCGTTGCTAGGGGGCCTTACAGAGGTTTTTCTTTTTAGACCCTTGCGCCATTCGCCGCCGCTGTATCCTTTGGTCGCCACCTTTGGTTTGAGTTTGGTCATTCACGATGTCTTGCTTTGGGCCTTAGGTCCGGGCGAGGTTTTTGCGCCGCGCTTCCCTGGTTTAAAGGGCGCTGTTCAATTGGGCGAAGATTTCTTTCCTGAATGGCAATTGGTGACGCTTTGTTTGGGTCCTATTGTGTGGGGTGTGTTGCACGGACTGCTTACACAAACAAAGTGGGGACAACGTGTACGTGCTGCCACGCAAGACAGAGACATGCTAGATGCCTTGGGTGTCAATCCAGCACCGCTCCTTCTGAGTGTGGTGGTTCTGGGTTGTGGCTTGGCGGGTTTGGCGGGTGCTTTGCAATTGCCAAGAGAGCCAGCCAATTTGCAAATGGACTTGCAAATGGTGGTAGAGACATTTGTGGTGGTGGTGATGGGTGGGCTGGGAAGTATTGCTGGCGCTTTTTTTGCTGCCATCTTAATTGGGTGTGTGCATGCTTTTGGCATTCACTTTTTTCCACAAGCCACCCTGGTCTTGGTTTTTTTAACCATGGCCTTGGTGTTGGCTATCAGGCCCCAAGGATTGATGGGAGAACTGCCGGGTGCAGCGCCTCGCGAAAAGGTCATGCCATTTCAATTGGGTGGTGACAATCGATTTTTCGAATGGATCGGCTGGATTGTGTTGGCCACTGGCAGCATCGTCTTTTTCAATGCAGGTGAATACACGCAAAGTGTCTTGGAAAATGTGCTGATCATGATGCTGTTTGGCCTAAGTTTGCAGTGGATGATGGCCTTGTCGGGATGGGTGAGCTTTGGCCACGCAGCTTACTTTGGTCTTGGTGCTTATGCTGCGGCATTAAGTCATTTGCACTGGTACTTCAACGCGATCATGGCTGTTCTAGCGGGCGTGGTTGTAGCCTTCTTGGCGGCGCTTTGTATGGGCAAATTACTGCAACGCAGTACGGGCGTTTATTTGGCCATGTTGTCATTGGCGTTCGCTCAAATGGTGTGGGCCGGTGCCAGCCAATGGGTGTCGTTTACGGGAGGCGATAACGGCTTGATTGGTCTGCAATTTTTTGATGGCATGCCGCGTTGGATCTTTCAAGTTGTCCTTATTTTATTGTGCGTTGTGTCCTTGTTCGGTTTCTCTCGATTGATTCGCTCTAGTTTTGGCGCAGCCTTGCAGGCTGGGCGCGATGCACCTCAACGAGCACAAGCCAGTGCATTGGATGTTGCGAAGCTGAATCAGCGTGTATTTTTAATGAGCGCTAGTTTGGCGGGTTTGTCGGGTGGTTTGTGGGCTATCAGCAAAGGTGCAGTGTTTCCCTCTGTGGCTTCTGTTTCCAATTCGGTTGATGCGTTGATGGTCGTTTTATTGGGTGGGGTGCACCACCTTTTGGGTGCATTTGCAGGCAGTGTCTTTTTGGTGGGCGTGGGATCTGAAATAGGCCGTCATTTTGAATACTGGCGCGGTAGTTTGGGTCTTTTCATCATGCTCTTGATGGTTTTTGCGCCAGAGGGAATTTTGGGGCTCAGAAAATTCCGACAAAACACAGGTGCTAAGGCCCTATGAATACTGTATTGAGCGTCCAGGGGCTGCAGCAAAGCTACGGCGGTGTTCAAGCGCTGAGGGGTGTGAGCTTTGAGATACAAGCTGGTGAATGTGTGGCCCTGATAGGACCCAATGGCGCGGGTAAGTCAACTTGCTTTGCTTGTTTGGCTGGCCAACAAGAAGCTTTGGCAGGAAGTGCTGTTTGGCGCGGGCATGATTTGATGAAGTCGACGGTTGAGATGCGCACCCGTTTGGGGGTGGCTCGAACTTTTCAAGTGGCGCAAGTGTTTGAGGCGCTCACAGTCCTTCAAAATTTGCAGTTGGTCTTACAGGGCTCTCTCGGGGTTTCAATGCGTGATGTCTTGGACAAGCGTGAGCTTGACAAGGCGCGGCATTGGATTCATCAAGCGGGCCTGAACGATTTGGGTGAAGAGGTGCTTCAATCGCCTGCAGCGCGTCTTTCTTATGGCGGGAAAAAGCGTTTGGAATTGGCCATGGCCATGGCAGGATTGCCTCAGCCCAGTGAGGGTCTGATGTTGCTTGACGAACCTGCCGCAGGACTTGCGCCTGAAGAACGCGCTGACATGATGGCCCACGTTAAAAGAATGACCCATCAGGGCACGACGGTTTTGTATACCGAACACAACATGGACGCTGTTTTTGGTGTGGCCGATCGCGTTTTGGTCTTGATCGATGGCCTTCTGGTAGCTCAAGGATCCCCTGAAGAAGTGGCAGTCCATGCAGTTGTTCGTGAAAGGTATTTGGGCCACAATTTTTCCCTGAATAAGGAGCCGGTCCGTGCTTGAGCTTCAAAACCTCAATGCCAGTTATGGACAAGCCCAAGTCTTGTTCAATGTGTCCTTGGTTGTGCCTCGCGGCAACATGTTGCTGATTCGTGGTTTAAATGGTGCTGGAAAGTCCAGCTTGCTCAAAGCCGTTATGGGCCTGATGCCCCAATCGACGGGCCATGTGTTTTGGCAAGGCCAAGCCTTGCATCCATTAAGCCCGAACGAGCGTTCCCTAAAAGGCTTAGGCTATGTGCCCGAGGACCGGCGTCTTTTTTCTGCTCTGACAGTTAGACAAAATTTAGAAATAGCGATGCCCCGCCAGCCTAAACGCAGGCCAGATGGGCAGATTGGCCTCCAACTTCAAGAGGTCTTGGATTTGTTTCCAAGCTTGGCAAGCATGCTTGAGCGTCCCGCGGCACAAATGAGTGGGGGAGAGCAGCAAATGCTGGCCATTGGCCGAACCTTGATGACGCAGGCCGACGTGTTGATTTTGGACGAGCCTTGTGAGGGCATTGCGCCTGTCTTGGTTCAGGCCATTGCGAGCGCTTTGTTAGCCCTGAAGTCTCAGGGGTATACATTTTTGATTGCTGAGCAAAACCAGACCCTGACAGATATGGCAGACAAGGTGTTGACCTTGGCTGGGGGTGTGATTCAATAAATCGGCCTGGTTCACGTACACTCATCAAACCCCTACAAATAAGCCATTCTTGACATGATCATTACCAGTTTGCTGGACACAGACCTCTACAAGTTCACCATGATGCAGGTGGTGCTGCATCAGTTTCCTGGTGCGCAAGTGGAATATCGCTTTCGGTGTCGCAATCCTGGTGTGGAACTGGCGCCCTATGTTGAGGAAATTCGCAGCGAAATCAAATCACTGTGTAGCTTGCATTTCAAAGAAGACGAATTGACTTACCTTCGTTCTTTGCGTTTTATCAAAAGTGACTTTATCGATTTCTTGGGTTTGTTTCGGCTTAACGAAAAATACATTCAAGTCACGCCCAGTTTGACGGGCGAAATTGAAATCGTCATTCAAGGTCCATGGCTTCACACCATCTTGTTTGAAATCCCAGTGTTGGCTATTGTGAATGAGGTTTATTTTAGAAATACCCAGCGGTTACCTGATTTGATGGAAGGCAGAATGCGTCTGGATACCAAAATTAAGCAATTGCAAAAGGATGACTTGAGGGCGCTCAAAATTGCCGACTACGGCACGCGTCGGCGTTTTTCAAGGGCTTGGCATGAAGAAGCTTTGAGGGTGCTGACGGGGCGCTTGGGGTCTGGTCAGACGGGACAGTTTGCGGGCACCAGCAACGTGTATTTTGCATACACATTGGGCCTCACACCTTTGGGAACCATGGCTCACGAATATTTGCAGGCTTGCCAAGCTTTGGGTCCTAGGCTGCGAGACAGTCAAGTCTTTGCTTTCGAATCTTGGGCCCGTGAATACCGTGGCGACTTGGGCATCGCTTTGAGCGACGTCTACGGGTTCAATGCTTTTTTGCGCGACTTTGACATGTACTTTTGCAAGCTCTTTGATGGTGCACGTCACGATAGTGGCGACCCTTTCATGTGGGGAGAACGCATGCTTGCTCACTACCGGTCTAATCGTGTCGATCCGCTGACAAAAACGCTGATCTTCAGCGATGGCCTCACAGTGCCTAAAACCATTGAGTTGTTCAGGCAATTTAATGGGCGCTGTATGTTGGCATTTGGTATCGGTACCAATTTAACCAATGATCTGGGCTATGAACCCCTTCAAATTGTGATCAAAATGACCCGCTGCAACGATCAACCGGTTGCCAAATTGTCAGACTCCCCTGGGAAGGGTATGTGTGAAGATGAGAAGTATTTGGCTTATCTTGCCCAAGTTTTTGAAATTACTCCAAATCCCTAACCGAGTGCCTATCGATGTTTGCATGGTTTTAATAAAGAAGGTGTTGTGACATGAAATCTTTGTTTTCTCACTGGCTAATGCGTGTCATTTTTTTTAGTTGCTTAGGCTTTCCAAGTATTGCTTTTGCAGCCGCTTTTGAGGGTTCTCAACTCACCGCAATATGGGGTATTCCATTTGCTGGCATTTTGCTCTGCATCGCCCTGATGCCACTTTTAACGCCTCATTTTTGGCACCATCACTA
>CANNNB010000007.1 GCA_947505995.1 Comamonadaceae bacterium | reverse complement strand
GGGCCAAAAATTTCTTCTTCCATGATTTTGGCGTCTGCCGGAATTTGGTCCAACAAAGTTGGTTGCACAAAACAGCTGGCTTCATCGACACCACCGCCCTCCAAGGTACGCGCACCACGGGCCTGCGCATCGTCAAGCAGGTGCTTGATGCGAGTTGTGTGCCTGGCGTTGACCATGTGCGCC
Source organism: Comamonadaceae bacterium (assembly GCA_947505995.1). The sequence continues at coordinate 23,430 of CANNNB010000007.1, read as the reverse complement.
AAATGAGGATTGCTGGCTTGCTCTTTGAGTGAGGCGCCGTAGGCCTTTTTGATTTCTTTTTTGCACAACTCAAGCCATTTGTCTTTCACGCTTTCGTGCACAAACACGTGATCGGGGGCAATGCAGGTTTGACCAGAGTTGGCAAACTTGGACCAAATAATGTTGCGGGCTGCCAGCTTTAAATTGGCGCTGGCATCCACGATGGTGGGACTTTTGCCGCCCAACTCCAAGGTGACGCTGGCCAAGTTTTTAGCAGCCGCAGCCATGACATGCTTGCCAATGGCAGGACTACCGGTAAAGAACACATGGTCAAAAGGCAAGGCCTGCAAGCCTTGGGCAACATCGGCTTCGCCTTCAATGACCGCAACTTCGTTTTCTGGAAACACCTCGCGCAACACTTTGGCAATGAGGCCCGACAAATGCGGCGTGAGTTCTGAGGGCTTCACAATGGCCGTGTTTCCCGCTGCAATGGCCGAGATAAGAGGGCCTAAGGTAAGGTTAACGGGATAATTGAAAGGTCCAATAATCAGGCAACGCCCGCGAGGCATGGACTGCACATAACTGCTGGTGCCTAGGGTAAGCAGTGTGGGCCAAACTTTCTGTGGCTTCATCCATTTTTTTAAATTTCGAATGGCATCGTTTGCTTCTAAACAGATGGGTAAGATTTCAGCCAAATCGACTTCGCCGGCGGGTTTTTTGAAATCGGCATAGGCTGCTTGATACCAATCTTCGGTATGTGCAATGACGGCATCTCGCAACTTGCGAATTTTTTCAATGCGCTCATTGGCAGTAGAGCCTCTAAGGCGCAGTGCCGTGGCAGCATGCGACTCAAAAACTTGTTGCATTTGAACTGTAGGGCTTTGATTAGACATGAAGATCTCTTTGAGGGGTCGAATTAGAATCCGTCAGAGTTTAGGGCTTCAAAACGTGTTTTTGAAGAGTGTTTTCCGCGTTTTGTAAAACCTCGATCTCGTGTAGGCTCTCAATCGTATAAATAGACAAGGTCTTAGCATGTCAGATACCCCTTACATTCCCCCCAAGGTCTGGACTTGGCAAAAGGCCAATGGCGGCCGGTTTGCCAATATCAATCGACCAGAAGCCGGCGCCACCCACGAGCTAGAACTACCGCGGGGCAAACACCCCCTTCAACTTTATTCATTGGGCACCCCCAATGGCATCAAAGTGACAGTCATGTTGGAAGAGTTGCTGGCCCTTGGCCATGTTGGTGCTGAGTACGATGCTTGGCTCATTCGCATCAGCGAAGGCATGCAATTTAGCAGTGGCTTTGTGGGCGTGAATCCAAATTCTAAAATTCCAGCGTTGCTTGACTACAGCACGCCACAGCCACAACGTGTTTTTGAATCGGGTTCTATCCTTTTTTATTTGGCTGAAAAATTCAAAGCCTTTTTGCCAACCGACATTGCCAAACGTACCGAATGTATGTCTTGGCTTATGTGGCAAATGGGCAGTGCGCCTTACCTAGGTGGCGGCTTCGGTCACTTTTATGCTTATGCGCCCACCAAAATTGAATACGCCATAGATCGCTTTGCCATGGAAGTGAAGCGCGAACTTGATGTCTTGAACCAAAGGCTGGCCAACAACCGATTTATCGGTGGTGATGACTACACCATTGCCGACATGGCCATTTGGCCATGGTACGGCAGTTTGGCCAAAGGCGATCGCTACGATTCAGGTGAGTTTTTACAAGTTCACGAATACACACATGTGATTCGTTGGGCCGATGAAATAGAAGCCCGACCAGCGGTGAAACGCGGACGCATGGTGAATCGGGTGATGGGGCCTTTAGCTACTCAGTTGCACGAACGCCATGATGCAAGTGACTTTGATCTGAACACGCAAGACAAGCTTCAGAAAAAAGACTAAACAACGATGAAGCACAACAGAATGTTCTAAATTTGGGTTTAGCCGAAGATCAGTTAGCCAAGTTGCGACAAAGCTGCCTGCAAACCAGCCAAGCCACCTACACGCTGATCGTTGATGAAAACCTGTGGCATTTGACGCACGGATGGTCCACACTTTTCATAGAATGCCATGCGCTCGGCTTCGTCGTCAATTTTGATTTCGTCGTAGGCCAAAGATTTGGACTTGAGAATCATTTTGACTGATTCGCACTGGGGGCAGGCAGACTTGGAATAGACAACTATTTTGAGGCTCATAAGCGTGGCAGGATAGTTTGAAAGAGGAATTAAGGGTCAAATTATGATTTAAATCATATGATAACCATTTGAAAAGTTAGATACTGACCACATAACCCCCATCAATTGAATTGGCGGACGTTCAAAAAGGACCTCAAAATGACACAAACTTACCAAGTAGAAGTTGAAAACATCAAATGCGGTGGCTGCGAAAACTCCATCGTGAAGGGCATCAACAGTGTAGCCAAAGTCTCTGACTTGGTCATTGATCGAGAGAAGCAGTTGGTCAGCTTTTCTGGCGAAGAGTCCATCAAGCAACTCGTCATTGACAAGCTTAAATCTATGGGCTACCCAGAAAAAGGTTCAGTGGCTGGCCTGGCTGCAGGCATTACCAATGCCAAATCTTTTGTCAGCTGTGCTATTGGTCGAATGACCTAACCCAACACTGACTAGAAACCACTTCATCTCAGTGGATGCAACGGCTCCTGAGGGGTCAGAGTGATGGCGATGACATTCTATTTTTTTTGAGTGCGGTAATTTTGGCCTGTTCAATGGTTTACCTTAATTCATGCGGGTTGAATTTAAGGTAAAAATACAACAAGCCTGATTCAATCGCCATCTAAAGGAATGAAATGATCGAAGAGAACATTGATATTCAAACCGTCAACGGTTCGATGAATACTTTTGTGGTTTTCCCCGAAGAGAATGGCCCTCATCCTGTCGTTTTCTTTTACATGGACGCACCTGGTAAACGAGAGGAGCTGCACGACATGGCCCGCAGATTGGCCAGTGTGGGTTATTTTGTCGTTTTACCCAACCTCTATTACAGACGCAGCCGAGACTTTTATTTAAAAGAGCGGACACTCGAGGCCATGGAAATCATGTTCGGGCACATGGCCACACTGAATGCTCAGACCAGTCAAATAGACACGCAAGCCATGCTGAAGTTTGTAGACACCCATGCCATGGCAGATCAAACGCGAATTGGTGCAGTAGGCTACTGCATGAGTGGTCCTATTGTGATGTGGATTGCCGCTCAATTCCCCGATCGATTCCAAAGCATTGCGTCTATTCATGGGGCCAACATGGCAACAGAAGAACCCGACTCCCCCCATCTAATGGCGCCTCAAATTAAATGTGAAAGCTACTTTGCTTGCGCTGAAATTGACAAGTGGGCCCCCGCAGAAGATATCCAAAAATTGGAAGCATCTCTGCTGATGGCCAAGTCAAACTATCGAATTGAGTGGTATCCCAAAGTTGAACATGGCTTTGTATTTCCTCTTCGGACTGGCATGTACAACGCCAAAGCCGCAGAGCGGCATTGGGAGCGTTTGTTTAGCTTGTTTGGACGTACCCTGCGCTAACCCAAAATTTAAAAAGCCTGTAGCACAGGTTCTTTTCATTGGCACTTAGCTTAAAACCATGCCGCCATCTACATGGATAGACTGGCCAGTCATTCCGCTTGACTCGGCCGAGCCCAAATAAACTGCCAATCCAGCAATTTCTGAAGGATTTAAAACACGGCCCAAGGGAACTCGGGTGAGAGCCGCCTTCACCATGTCTTCTGGGCTAAGGCCAGTCGTTTGCGCCACTTGCGCTTTGAGTTCTTCAACCATGTCTGTCTGAATAAAACCTGGACAAATTGCGTTAACCGTGACTGCATAGGGACTGGCCTCTAAAGCAACACAGCGGGTCACGCCTACGACAGCATGTTTGCTGATGTTGTAGGCGCTTTGATTACGGGAACCCCACTTACCAGCAGTTGAAGCCATATTGACAATACGCCCATAGCGTCTCTCTTGCATGCCAGGCAAGCAAGCCTGCATGAAATTGAGAACACCAAACAAATTCACATCCAACATGTCTTGGAAATCTTGTGGGGAATAGTCTAAAAAGGTTTTAGAGCGATAGACACCAGCGTTATTGATCAACACGTCGACATGGCCAAAATATTGGGTCACTTTGGCAACTGCATCAAAGCACGCAGCACGATCCGTCACATTGACACCTAGGGTCATGATTCGATCTTCTGGCAAATCCAGACTTTGTTTGACTTCTGTCAAACGCTTTTGGTCAGTTGCAATTAAACACAGTTTGGCACCTTCTGCCGCATAAGCTTGTGCAATGGCAAGGCCTATGCCACGGCTGGCCCCAGTGATGATGGCAACTTGATTTTCTAAGCGATGCGCCATGTTAGCCCCTTGTTCATGCTGGTGAATATCCGCAAAGTTTTGCAACAATTTGCTTTGCATTTTCTGAAGTGACATGGTCGCCGCGCCAGACCGTGTGTGCATCGGCTCTGACCAGCGCTAAATGATGGCGGTATTCTAGGGGTATCTCTTGATGCCCGCTGACATCCAATATTTTGAGAGGCATGTTTGCTTCAAAAGCAGCCGTTTCAATGGCGCTTACCTCTGCTTGGAGTTCAGGCTTCAAACAAAGCAATGTAAAGACGGGCCCTAAGGCATCGTACAAAGAATGACCTTCTTCAAGCCAGAAATGCGGAGCTCTGCAACCTGGCACCGTAGATGGCGTGAAACTTCCCATGCTGTAGTCAGGTGCCGTCTCGTCGTCGTACACCATGACGGGCGATTGATTGTAAAAATAGCCAAAGTTCAAACCTGCACAACAATATTGTTGAACATTTAAATCATAAAGATCTTGACCAAATGTCAGCCTAGCCTGTGCGCCAAGGGGGGAGTCTTGCTCCAAGTGATCGGGAATCTCTCGGCGGCGTTTGCTCATGGCGTGCGCATGGTCCATGGCAAACCGAGACACTTGCTCGGTGATGGGATGCCTTTCTTTTTCGTAGGCACGCAATGCGGTTGGTGAAGCCCAAGACTCAAGTTGTGCAGCCAGATGCCAAGCCAAATTCGAAGCATCTGCCAGGCCAGCATTCATGCCGTAACCCGCATAAGGTACCCACAAATGGGCAGCATCGCCCGCCACAAAAACTCTACCTTGTTGTAGCTTATCGCTGACCAATCGACGGCCAAACCAATCCTCTTTGCTCATCACTTCGTATTCGAAGTCGTCTTCGACACCTAGGATAGTTCTGATGGCCCAATCGCGATCGACAGATTCAAAGTCTGCTTCGTGATCGCGAAGGTAGTTGTGAATGAGCCAAACTTCTTTGCCATCGATGGCGTAAATATTGCCACTTCTTCGCGGATTGACGGTGAACATGGCCCATGCGGGAGGCGCCTTCATGAGCTCAATTAAATGAGGCGCGCGAATGCAAGTGCTCTGCACACGTTGCACCACTTCATCGCCCACCAATTTGGCACCTATGCCTTTTCGAACCATTGAACGACCACCATCGCACCCAACCATGTATGCGACATTCATGGTCAATACTGGCGAGTCTGGCAATTCGAGATTTTGAATTTGCGCTGTCACGCCTTGCTCGTCTTGCGAAAACGCCATCACTTGGTGTCTGTACAAACAGCTTATCAAGGCTTGCTTTTGAACGTGCCGCCTTAAGATGGGCTCAATGAACCTTTGGTTGAGCCGATGAGGTGGCTCGGGCGTTGGCCAATGGCCGTCTGGTCCTGAGTGGTCAGTTAGCCTTGTGGTTCTACCCGGAATACGGATTCTTGCAATTTCATCGCCCAATGTACTGGTTCTGTAAGACACATCATGAGGGTATTCGTCTGGCAGACCTGCTGCGCGTAAATCTTGAGAAACTCCCAAAGATCTGAAAAGCTCCATGCTGCGAGATGCAATGTGGTTGCACTTCACATCAGGCAGCGCATCTGCAGTCCTCATCTCCACCAAGTAGCTGGCAATGCCTCTCTTGGCCAAGCAAAGGGCCATGGTCATGCCAACCGGGCCACCACCCACAATCAGAACTGGGGCGTCTTTCTGAAGTTCTGAACTCATAAGGCCAACTTTAACGCATCGTATTCAAACAACCAGTCGTATCGCCTTCTTACTTTTTCTGGCTCCCATTCAGCACTCACGTAGTCAACTGCCTTGGCAGCATCAGAGAGTTGTGGGTTGTGAAAACGTTTGGCGTTATCGCTTGATCGGTTCACGATGTCGGCCGTGCGCTGCCAACGCATATTTTCAAATTGCGCAAATGCTTCGGAAGCGTTGTCTTGCAATGCCAAGCAGCGCGCCATGACGGCGGCATCTTCAATGGCCATGTTGGCGCCTTGCGCTAAAAAAGGCAAAGTGGGGTGCGCAGAATCGCCCACCAAACAAATCGAGCCTTGCGCCCAGCCTCTTTGAGGCGAGCGGCCTAACAAAGCCCATTTAAAGGGTTGTTCAATTTTGCGCATCAACTCACACACATCTTCATGCCAGTGTCCAAAGTCTTGGAGCAACTCTTCGTGTGTACCCTGCTCTGTCCAAGATTCGCCGCGCCAGCCATCTTTTTCAATGATGCCCACCACATTCATCAATTCTCCACCCCGAACAGGATAGGTAATGACATGTGCGCCTGGTCCAACCCAATTGGTGCCCACTTGGGCTTGTAAATGCGTAGAAATGGTATTGATGGGAACCAGTCCGCGCCACGCCAGCAAGCCCGTAAATTGCGCTTTGTCTTCGCCCAATAATTTCTCGCGCAGAACAGAATGAACCCCGTCTGCTGCGATCAATCCAAAGGCCTGGTGAAGGCTGCCGTCTTGCAACTCAAAGCTAGCGCCAGAAGAAGTGCTTTGAGCGGAAACAACTCGGGCGTTCAGTCGAACAGGCTTGTCTGAACGAGCATTGAATGCCTCCAACAAAATCTTGTGCAAATCGCCACGGTGCACCATCCAATAAGGGGCACCAAAACGAGAGAGGCAGTCATCACCCAGATCAAACAACTTCCAGCGCTGACCCGTATTCCACATTCGAATTTCTTTGCCCTTCGCCTGACACACTAAGGGTAATAAATTTTTTTCTAAGCCTAAATTTTGCAAAACCTTGGTGCCGTTGGGTGAGATTTGCAAGCCAGCGCCTACCTCACCCAATTGGGAAGCTTGTTCGTAAACGTCGACCTTGAAACCCTGCTGCAAAAGTGCGAGTGCTGTGGTCAGTCCTGCAACGCCAGCACCTGCAATGGCAATTCGCTTTTCTGTCATTCTGCTTTGATGTTGTTTTCTTTAGCCACTTGCGTCCAAAGCTGAGTTTCTTGTGAAATGACTTTGGCAAAATCTGCCGATGAACCGCCAACAGGTTTGATATCGAGTTTGGCCATGCGCTCTTGAACATCAGGCAAAGCCATGATGCGAGCGACTTCCTCTTGCAAGCGTTTCACCACAGGTGCAGGTGTTCCTGCCGGTGCCAACAAACCGCTCCAAAAATTAACTGACAAATCGATACCTTGTTCTTTCAAGGTAGGCACTTGTGGGTAGGCTGCAAGGCGCTGCTCTGAGGTCACCCCTAAGGCGCGCAATTTGCCGGCCTTTAACAAGGCTGCAATGGGGCCAGAATCAATTAGAGTCATTTGGACCTCTTGTGTCAAAACGGCATTGATGGAGGGTGCACTGCCTTGGTAGGGCACGTTCAAAGCCTTCAAACCTGTCTTTGTTTTAACCAACTCCATGACCAATTGAAACGATGCCGATGGGTATGAATAGTTGAACTTGCTTGGATTGGCTTTGCTGAGGGTGACCAGTTCAGCAAGTGTTTTGGCTGGCGATGCTTCATTGACCGCCAGAATCATGGGGAACGAGCCCGCCAAGGAAATGGGCGCTAAATCTGTGATGGGGTTGTAAGACAATTTGGCCACCAAGGCAGGGTTGAACACAATTGGGCCACTTGCTGCCATCAGCAAGGTGTAACCATCGGGTGGCGACTTCACCACCAACTCGGTGCCCACTGCTGCGCCAGCGCCGGGTTTATTTTCAACCAGAACGGACTGGCCCAACGCAGGGGCTAATTTCTCAGCCACAACACACGCCAAAATATCATTGGCACCCCCTGGCGCATAGGGCACCACAATGCGAATCGCCTTGGTGGGCCAAGCATTTTGTGCTTGGGCAGGTCCGCCAAGACCGGCTAACAAGATGAGTACGAAACCCACCAATGTATTGCGCTTGTGATTTGTAAATTTTAAATTTTCCATGTCTATCTCCTGTCTTTACTGAGTCAATGAGTGAAAATTAATGTGGCGAATTTAAACACCAAGGGATCTTGAATTAGAGCGGCGTAATTCGAACATGGAGCAACGCACTTCGCCCTGCATCCAAGGCCGCCAAACACCTTGCAATGGCAGCCTCTACTTGTGCAGGGTCTACCAATCTTTCACCATGCGCACCTGCCGCCTCGGCAATGGCTGCAAAGTCTGTTGAGTAGCCCAAATCAGAAGCAAACTGGTTGGTGCTCTTGGCCTCGCCTTGAGGGTACATGCGCAAGGTCGACTCTTTTACCGCAGACCAACCACCGTTGTCCAACAGCACTGTCATGATGGGCAAGCCATACTGATTGGCAACAGCATAGACTGAACTTGGGTTGCTGAAGTAAAAAGAGCCATCTCCCACAAAATGAATGACCCTGTTTTCAGCTTGCGCCAACTTGATGCCAAGCGCTGTTCCAGCTGAAAAACCAAGGCCACCACCAGACAAACCCATTAGGCTGCCTGGCACCTCGCGAGGTATTTGCTCAAACACAGCCATGGTGTTGCGAATGGCTTCATTCAAGACCATGTCATGTAAGCGAATTTGTTGCCCCATAACGGCACAAAGGTAATGCGGATTGATGGCATTGACGACACCACAATCTTCGGCCATGGCTACAGCCCTTAGCCGGTTTTTCTCATGCGCAGCTTTCAAAACCAAGCCCCTTGCCGCTGCTTTTGTTTTGAACTCTGGCGTGGCACTGCCTTCAATGATTTCAATCAATTGAGAGATCAGTCGAACACTGTCGCCCTCAATGCGGGCATTGAGGTGAAATCCCCACATGGGAATATCGCGCTTGATGGCATCGACATCAAATTGTGCCCAATAAGCATTTGGATTGACACGCGTCGTTTTGGGAATCCAAGGAACGTCAACATCGACCATCAACCCAAAATCGACTTGCTCCGTGAATGCAGCCGGGTTGTAACCGCCAAAATAAGGCGAGTCGCGCCGTATGTTCAGGTAGATGGTGTTGAATTCACAAACACGCATGCCACACAAAATTGCCAGCTTTTCAATTAACGCAGGTGCCTGATGATTTCTGCCTGCATAGGCGGTAACCAACATTGGATTGTCTGAGCGCATTAGATGTTCAGCAATGGCGCGAACTTCACTTGCATCTGCACCCTGAGCTTTGACGGGCAAATGGTTTTGTTGGCCAAAGGCACCTAGGCTGACAGCGTCAACAGGTGCTGCCAAAACTTCTCTAGGCAATGTGAGGTAGACAGGCCCGGTAGGGTCACTTTGCATGACCGCGCCAGCTCTAGACACAACTTCATGCGCCATAGAGGGCCAGGCTAAGTTGTACTCCCACTTGACATACGGCCTGACCACACTGGCTTGATCAAAGGGTTCTTGAATGAAATGAACATAGGTGTCACGTCCTCCCGTTGCGTCATCGAAGGTGCTCATGGGTGCACGACCTGCAATAAGCAGCACAGGAATTCGTGTGCGGCAAAGATTGTGCAAGCCCATGGCAGCATTGGCCGTTCCTGCATCAACGTGAACCAAAACGGCCTGCCCACGACCAGTCGCAACGGCATAGCCACCCGCCATGTGAACCGCTGTATTTTCATGTGGACACAAAATTAACTTTGGAAATGCTCGACCTTGCTCGCGCCAATGCGCCATCTCTTCAATCAAGGGGGCATGGTCGGTGCCCAAATTGCAAAACAAATATTCAATGCCTAAATCAACCAAGCCTTGCAGCAAGTCGTTGGCGGCGGTACGGATGTAGTCTTGAGTCATAACTTATTTATTGAACAGCCCGCCGCCTTCACAAGAGGCAACTTTTGCTTGAGTCTCATCAATAACCAGCGCTGCATCAACCAATCTCACGCGTTGGTCAACATAGTAGCCACCATACTCCGTGTACTTTAAAACAGCGCACCCGCATTGCTGACACGCATAAACATCAGCGCGGTTGTAAGGAAAATTCTGCAAGGCTATGGGCGCTTCTGGCGAGTCATAGCGCGTGCCGTATGGATGAAACTCTTCAAAGCTGAGCTCAGACTCTCCTTCAGCCAGCTCGCGGCGCAATGTGCCCTCAAATTTCAATTGTTTGGAAGGCCAGCGCTCGTCACTGACACTTTCCCAGCCTTTGCAAATCTTGAGAGAGCACGCGCATTGATCCAGGGACTGCTTGGCACACGCCTTGAGTTGCTTCGAATTGAGTGGAAGCTTAGGTGATGCAGACATTTTTAAAGTTTAATGACTGATGTGAGTATCTAGAAATTGCATCACGGATGTCAAACCTTTTTCAGGCTGTTCTTCTTGCAACAAGTGTCCTAGCTTAGGAACAATCACAGTGGTGGAATTTAACAAAACATTGGCATAGCTTTGCGCGTTGGTGTTTGGAATCATTTGATCCTGCTCACCCCAAATTAGCAAGGTGGGGGCCTTGATGGTTTTCAAACGTGGTACCGGATCAGTGTAAATGGTTTGATTGGATCTGTCCAAAATAGCGCCCCGAACACCGGGCGCCCTGAGCATGTCGTAATAACGATTGACCAGCGCATCGTTTAAGGCTTCAGCATCTGAGAATGCCGGCTCAATCGATTTTCGCACCAGGTACTTCGGTAAAGCATATTTGATGAGGCCCATGACAGCGGGTACTTCATAAGGCTTGGTTCCGATGTCTTTAGCTTCAGGAAAACCATCTGGCGCCATGAGCACCAAAGCTTGCACGCGTTCAGGCTGAGAAGCCGCCAAAGACCAAGCCATTTTTCCACCCATCGAGTGGCCAATGACCGAGAACTTGTCCAGTCCTAGCTTGTCGGCAAAGTGCGTCAGGATGGCAAGGTCTTTTTCTTCAGAATAATCATTATCAGGACTAGCACCTGTTAGGCCAAATCCAGGTAAATCTAGCCTGATCACTTTGTATTTTTTCTCTAAGCTCTCAGACCAATCGTCCCAAGCTTGCAAACTGGAACCAAAGCCGTGCAATAACAACAAAGCAGGTGCGCCTTGAGGCCCCGTCTCTTTGTAATGAACTTTCAAACCATCAACCTCGATCATCTGCGGGGAAGAAGCCACGTAGCGCTTTTCCAGTTCGGCGCGCTCAAGGTCGGGGGTCCAAAGGCCATACAACACAAGGGCTAGCAGGGCGGCACCAAAACCAAGGGTATTCAGCATGTGCCGACCTTCGCGATCGACAGCAAGCTTGCATTCAATCTCATAAACTACTTTCTAATACCGTGACTTGGTTATACAAAGGGTCATAATTTAACGGCATTTGACAAATCGTCAAGTTAAATTGACACTTTGTAGAATCTAGCCCATATGAAAGAAATAACCCTGCATTACTTGCCGGCTGATGATGCCCAGCGAATGATTCTCCACAATGAGATTCATACCCGCCCTTCTGCCAACTTCAAACTGCCTAGCCTGATTGTGTACGTCGCAGTTTTGAACGCGGGCGTGAGCAGCTTGGAAGAATGTGCGCATCTCAAACTCTTACCTGGCCACCAAGACTTAGACACTGAGAGTATGAAGGGTAACTTTCTACGACTTCAATGCCCGGGCTACAAAGTAATTTGGGAACGACACACTGAATTCACTCGCTACACAATCGTGCAAGACCTGCCAGAACATGCAGGCTGGGGCAGCCAACTGCCAGAGCTAAGTTCGCATGTCGCTACTGGCAACGCTTGGCTTAGCAGCATTCCTGGCAAAACAATTACTGCCATTCATTTGGCCATGTTGAATGAAGGCATGGACGACGATGATGCCTTTTTCAAGGCAAAAAATTGGCTTGGTGAGGGCACCGTGATTGGCTCCAAAATGGGCAGAACATCGGAGAACCTGTCGCACTCTCATTTAATGACCAATCTCAGAATTGGCGCCGATGGTTTTGAACGCATTTTGGTTTTGGCTTCACCTCAAACTTCCGAAAACAGATCAGGAAGAATAGCCCAACGGCTGTTAGAACTTGAAACCTACCGAATCATGTCTTTGCTCAGTTTACCTATCGCCAAAAAACTTTCTGCAAAACTGATGCAAACCGAAATTCAGTTGGTGGAAATCACCAAACGATTAGAAAAAAAGATTGACTCTGATGAGGTCTTGCTCAACGACTTAGCGAGTCTTTCGGCAGAGGTGGAAAGCATCACGGCAGAAAACAGCTACAGATTCTCGGCAGCTCGAGCCTACGATGCCATTGTTCGCGAACGTATTTCTGAAATGCGCGAGCAACCTTTGTCGGGGATTCAGACAGTAGGTGAATTCATGCAGCGGCGGCTTGCGCCTGCCTTGGCCACTGTGAATGCAACCTCAGATAGATTGGCAGCTTTGTCACAGCGCTTAGCCCGAGCTACTGCGTTGTTGCGCACCCGGGTTGATATTGCAACTGAAGCCCACAACCAAGCACTGCTTGAAAAACTGACCAGAGGACAAGCATTGCAGTTGAGCCTTCAATCCATGGTGGAGGGCTTGTCAATTGCAGCCATCAGCTACTATGTAGTGAGCTTGGCCTTGTATTTAGGCAAGGCCATGAAAGCTGCTGGTATGAATATCAATCCTGAAATGTTGGCAGGATTTAGTACACCAGTTGTCTTGTTTGTCTCTTGGAAATTGATCCAACGCATTCACAGAAACTTAAAGAACCTTTGAGGTCTCTCTCTTTTATCACTCTCTGACACTAATTTCCCCATGAACTCCACTCAACGTCCCTGTGTGATTGTCACAGGCGCATCCTCCGGCGTAGGACTCTATGCAACCGATTCCCTCATTCAACGAGGTTGGCATGTGATCATGGCCTGCCGCGATATTGCAAAAACTCAGCGAGTCGCCTCTGAGATGCATTTGAATCCTACGCACTTCACCATCATGAAGTTGGATTTGGGTTCATTGCAAAGTGTTCGAGATTTTGTGGCAGCTTATCTTGCCAGAGGTTGGCCATTGCACGCACTGCTGAACAACGCAGCCTCCTACCAACCTCGTTTAAAAAGCCCTGCACGTTCCCCTGAAGGTTTTGAGTTGAGTGTTGCAACCAATCACCTAGGCCATTTTCTGCTCAGTCGCTTGATGTTGAAGTTGTTGCTGCAAACACAAGCTCAGGAACAAGTAACCCGCCCAGATTTTCGTGCTCGCCTAATTACCTTGGGCACCGTCACGGCCAACTCTGAAGAGTTTGGCGGCAAAGTGCCTATCCCTGCACCCGCCGATTTGGGCCAACTTGAAGGTCTTAAGCAAGGCTTTCTAGAACCGATCGCCATGATTGATGGCAAAGCATTTAAAGCAGGCAAGGCCTACAAAGACAGCAAACTTTGCAACATGATGATCAGCCGCGAATTGCATCGAAGGTATCACGACAGTACCGGCATCATCTTCGGCACCGTGTATCCAGGCTGTGTGGCAGACACCGCCTTGTTCCGAGACACGCCTAAAGCTTTTCAAACCATTTTCCCTTGGTTCCAAAAAAATATCACCAAGGGCTATGTCACTCAAGCCTTGGCTGGCGAACGTGTGGCCCAGGTGGTCATCGATTCTGAATTTGCCACTTCTGGTGTGCATTGGAGTTGGGGCAATCGGCAAAAGCCTGGCAGGCCTGCGTTTGAGCAACCCTTGTCGGCCAAGGCCACAAGCGAAAGCCTTGGCATTCAATTGTGGGAACTGAGCGACAAGTTGGTCGGTTACAAGGAGGAAAGCGCAAAAAGTGCGCCCTTCAACGCAGTCACTCAAGACGCCATGGCGAGTTTTTCAAAAGCCACCAACCCTCGGTTGGCCCAAGTCATGGGCTTGTTGGTCAAGCATTTGCATGCTTTTGTGGATGAGTCGCAATTAAGCAAAGCAGAGTGGTTGAAGGGTTTGGAATTTCTCACTGCAGCCGCCAAAATAACAGACGATGAGCGCAATGAGTTCAGCCTCTTCTCAGACATCATGGGCATTTCCTCTATGGTTGACGTGGTGTCCCAGCCACCAGGAGGCACACCCAGCAGTGTGCTGGGCCCCTTTCACAATCATGATTCGCACTTTCAGCCAAATGGCTGCGACCTCACCCACGGCCAGCCTGGTGAGCGCGTTTGGTTGCATGGTCGCGTTTTGGACATTCATCAAAATACCATTCCCAATGCACAAATTGATTTTTGGCAAAATGCCGACAACGGTTTGTACCCTGCTCAAGATGCTGCACAAGACCCACAAAATTTACGCTGCAAAATCAAATGTGATGAACAAGGCGCCTACAGCTTATTGACCATTTGCCCTCACCCCTACACCGTGCCAACCGATGGGCCTGTTGGTGCCTTGCTGGCAGCCAGCAACCGGGGCATTTGGCGCCCTGCACACTTTCATATCATTGTGAGCGCCCCTGGTTATGTCGGCTTGGTCACAGAACTGTTTCCTGCAGGGACAGATTACCTTGACAACGACACCGTGTTTGGCGTGCGACCAGGTTTAATTGTGGATGTCAAAAATTGCCAAGACACAGAAGTAGCGAATCTATATACATTAACAACACCATTCAAAGAAGTTGGATTTGATTTTTCATTGGTTAAGCAAACATTGCCAGTTTGAACTGGCTCAAATTTAAAGGAGACAAAACCATGGTTCATTATTTCAAGGCCCTTTTGGCCTTCGCCGTCATCGGCAGCTTGCATCTTTCAAGCTGGGCGCAAAGCGATTGGCCCAAAGCCAAGCCTGTCACGCTTGTTGTCGCATTTGCGGCTGGTTCTTCTACCGACATCGTGGCTAGGTCACTGACTCAAAAACTGAATGAACTGACCGGTGGTAATTTCATCGTAGAAAACAAAGGCGGTGCAGGTGGCAACATTGCAAGCAGCCAAGTCAAACGCGGCGCAGCCGATGGCTACACCATCTTGGTCCACAGCGTGGCCTTTGCGGTCAACCCCTCGCTGTATGCAGACGCTGGTTACGACGCCATCAAAGACTTTGTGCCTGTTGCCCTAGGTCCCAAGACGCCCAATATTTTTACCGTGAATCCAAGTGTGGCTGCTAAAACATTGCCAGAGTTGGTTGAAGCCGCGAGAAAAACACCTTTCAACTATGCTTCCTCTGGCATTGGCACCACCACGCATCTTTCCATGGAACGACTCAAAACAGCTGCCAAAATTGACATCGTGCATGTCCCCTATCAACCCGCAGCTGCCATCAATGCCGTTGTAGCAGGTCATACACAAATTGCATCGACCTCCATGCCGCCTGCTGTGCCCATGATCAAAAGTGGCAAGCTCAAAGCCTTGGCCGTCACCAGTGCCACGCGCTCTCCGCTGCTACCCGACGTACCTTCTATCACTGAGTATGGTTACAAAGAATTTGACGACTACACCTGGTTTGGTTTCATGGCACCTGCTGGTACTCCACCCGATGTGGTCAACAAGCTCAATGCAGCCCTTAACCGTGCCATGGCTTCTGCCGATGTTGTAGAGCGTTTTGCGCAACTCGGCATGGCAAGCTCCCCTAACACCACCACAGAATTCAATAACTTCTTAAAAGCAGAAGTACCCAAATGGGCTGCAGTGGTTAAAAGCTCTGGCGCCAAAGTCGATTGAATTGAAGGCGCTATTTTTCACCAAAGTGAAGCGGTAAGCCCACATAGTTTTCAGCCATGGTCCGTGAACCGGCTTCACTGTGAATAAGATAGTTCAATTCAGCTTCTTGAAATCTCTGACCCATTTCACCTTGATCAGGAAAACGGTGCATCAAGCTGGTAAACCACCAAGAGAACCGTTCTGCGCGCCAGATGCGCGCTAGGCAACGCGTGGAATAGTGGTCAATGCCAGCATGCGATTTTTCGACGCACGCTTCAATGAGGGCATCTGACAAATACTTCACATCGGTGGCAGCCAAGTTCAAACCTTTGGCACCAGTGGGCGGCACAATGTGCGCCGCATCGCCTGCCAAAAACAAAGTACCGAAGCGCATGGGCTCAGTCACAAAACTGCGCAGAGGCGCAATGCTTTTTTCAATGCTAGGGCCCGTGACCAACTGTTCTTGTGCCTCAGGGTCTAGGCGAAGCCGCAACTCTTGCCAAAATGCATCATCAGACCATTGCTCAACTTTATCGGTTAAAGGTACCTGCAAGTAATAACGACTGCGCGTTGTGCTGCGTTGTGAACACAAGGCAAAACCTCGCGTGCTGTTGGCATAAATGAGTTCTTCGTGAACTGGGGGAGTATCAGACAACACACCCAGCCAACCAAATGGATAAACTTTTTCAAATTCTTGAATAGATTTGCTAGGCACACTGGCGCGGCAAACGCCATGAAAACCATCGCAGCCGGCAATGAAATCACAGTTTATGGTGTGTCGCTGACCCTCTTTTTCATAAGAGACGGTGGGATGGTCTGAATCAAAATCGTGAATCTCAACATCATTGGTTTCATAAATGGTGATAAGTCCAGCCGCTTGACGAGCATCCATCAAATCGCGGGTGACTTCAGTCTGGCCATAAACCATGACCTTTTGACCGCCCGTCAAAGCTTCTAAATCGATGCGATGACGCTCGCCTTTGAACAGCAGGTCAAACCCTGTATGAATCAAACCCTCTTTCTTCAAGCGCTGGTCTACACCGGCTTGAGCCAACACATCCAAGGTGACTTGCTCTAATACACCAGCCCTGATTCGACTCAAAACATACTCAGGGCTTTGACGTTCCAAAATAATGGCATCGACACCAGCCTTGTAAAGAAGCTGGCCCAGCAATAAACCGGATGGGCCAGCACCCACAATCACGACCTGTGTTCGCATAACTGATTCCAAGATTAATTGATTAATTATTTACCAGCAATGGCAATCAGTTCGACTTCAAATTGAAGTGTGGCATTGGGTGGAATGACACCACCGGCACCTCGGGCACCATAGGCAATACTCGGTGGGCAGGTCAATCTGGCCTTGCCACCGATTTTCATCAATTGCACGCCTTCGGTCCAGCAGGGAATGACGCCATTCAAGGGAAATTCAATGGCCTGATTGCGCTTGTAAGAGCTGTCAAATTCTTTGCCATCGGGAAAGGTGCCACGGTAATGAACTTTAACTTTGTCTGTGGCCGTAGGACTGGCACCCTGACCGTCTTGAAGAGATCTAAACACCAAACCTGAAGAGGTGACTTTTGCACCAGATTCTTTGGCAGCCATTTGCGCAAAGTCGTTTTGTGCCCAAACAGACGACATAGAATAGGTGCAAAGACCGATTGCAATCAGAAAACGGCTTAATGAGTTCATGGTGTTTTTTTCCTTAAATTAACGCTAAACGGGGCACATGGATTTTTAAGAGATGCCAATTTGTTAAAACTAATTGTTGCATCAAGTCAACGACATTGTAAAACCCTTCATTTTGCGTCTAAAAAGGTCAACATAGTGATTAAGTTTCGATTGAGCGCCTTAAAGCCAAAGGGGTATGAAAAATGAAAATCAAAGCAGTGGTTTTTGATGCTTACGGCACCCTGTTTGACGTTTACTCAATCCAAGCCTTGGCAGAATCGTTCTACCCCGGTCAAGGTGCAGATATCGCCATCAAGTGGCGCGACAAGCAAATTGAATACACAAGGTTAATTACGCAGTCAGACCCTCACAATGCGTCGGGCAGTCAGTACTATCGCCCGTTTTGGGAATTGACGCGCTTGTCTTTGGAATACACCTTAGACCGACTCAATCTCAAACGAGAATCTGGGCAGGTTGAAAAACTGATGCAGCAATATGCACATCTCACAGCCTTTCCAGAAAATTTAGCAGTGCTGCAAAAAATTAAAAGTATGGGACTCACAACAGCCATCTTGTCAAACGGCAGTGTCGACATGTTGGCGTCTGCAGTGAAGAGCGCCGGTATGGAGGGTGTTTTAGACCATGTCATTTCGGTCGATCCAATTCGTCTGTTCAAAACGTCTCCTGAAAGTTATGGTTTGGTTCAAGAGACCATGCCAGTGAACAAAGATGAAGTCTTGTTTGTATCTAGCAATGCATGGGATGCCTTAGGTGCCACTTGGTTTGGCTTTACAACGCATTGGGTCAATCGGCAAGGCTTACCGTTTGAAGCGCTTACGCCCCGGCCGCATTATTCAGGCGCAGATCTCAATTCAGTTTTGAGTTCCTTAGAACACTGAATTAGCACAGAGACTTAAAGCTAATGAAAAAAACCCGACCGCAAAGTGCGATCGGGTTTTTTGTTGGAAGGATTCAAGTTTGCAATTTTAAGCTTGCAAACTTTGCACCCTTAATGCATCGCTGTACCTTGTGAAGTAGAGCCATCAAAGCTAGGGAAGCGGACGTTCTCTACCAGGTCCTGAACTTCTTGCTCAGGGGCCTTGGTCAGCAGCGACACAATGATGATCACTGCAAAACCCAGTGGCACGCCAAAGATACCAGCAGAGATAGGCGCAATGTCCCACCATGTGTTGGCCTTCAGAATTTCAGGTGTCAGTGAACCATTGTGGAACAAGCCGTACATCCATGGATGTGTCTTGGTCATGTAATAGAACGAAATGCCCAAGCCAGCCATCATGCCCAACGAAGCACCCCACTTGTTAGCACGCTTCCAGAAGATGCCAAGGGTCAACGCTGGGAAGAAGGCTGCAGCAGCAAATGAGAAGGCCGCAGACACCAAGAACAAAATGTCAGCCATCTTTAAGGATGCGACATAAGCAGCAGACAAGGCAACGAACACCAAAATAACTTTGGAGATCGCCACGCGGCGGCTGGCCGAGGCGTTGGGGTCAAGCACTTTGTAGTACAGATCATGTGACATCGCATTGGCAATGGTGAGCAACAAGCCATCGGCGGTGGACAAGGCAGCAGCCAAACCACCTGCAGCAACCAGACCAGAAATCACGAACGGCAAGCCGCCAATTTCAGGTGTGGCCAACACCACAATGTCACCGCCCAAGCGGATTTCTGCCAACTGCAAGATGCCATCTTTGTTGATGTCAGCCACAGCCATCAGTGTGGGGTCCACCGCATTCCATCGCGCTATCCATCCCGGCAACTGGTCCATCGGTGTACCGACCAAGAGCGTGTAGATGTCGAACTTCACCAGTACCGCCAAAGCAGGCGCTGTGAAGTAAAGCAATGAGATGAAGAACAAGGACCATGCCACTGACTCACGCGCTTCACGCACCGAAGGAACGGTGTAAAAGCGCATCAGAATGTGCGGCAATGCGGCTGTACCAATCATCAAACAGAAGACCAATGCCAAGAAGTTCTTGCGCGAAATGTCTCTTGCTGCGTCATCTTTGCCAGGGAACGGCTCAGCATGCCGAAGAGGCGGCGCTGCTCGGGCCGTATTGGTGGTTCGGGCAGCAGTGTAAGCAGTCTTGGCAGCAGCTTCATCTTTTGGCAAAGCAGCAATTGCAGCTGTAGCGGCCTTGATATCAGCTTCTGGTGCGTTGGCGGCTTTCAGATCTTCCAGCTTTTTCGTGGCGGCTTCTTTGTCAGCTGCAAAGGCTGCAGGAACATCTTTCAGTTTTTCTGCAGCAGCATCAGCGCGTGCTTTGAAAATACCGCGAACTTCAAGTTCTTTGGGATCTTTCAACAATTGCTCTTCTTTGGCAGTCACTTTTTCAAGCAAATAGCCATAAGCAATTTGAGGAACAGGATTGTTGGTATGTTTCACCGACAGCCAGACCACAGGGATCATGTAGGCCACGATCAAAATCAGGTACTGCGCCACCTGAGTCCAGGTCACTGCGCGCATACCACCCAAAAATGAGCAGACCAAAATGCCAGCCAAGCCGACATAAACACCCACTTCAAAAGACAAACCCGTCATTCGTGCGGTGATCAGGCCGACGCCAAAGATCTGAGCTACGACATAAACGAATGAGACCAAGATAGCAGCAAAGACGCCAATTAAGCGGGCCATGTTGCCGCCGTAGCGTGCGCCTAAGAAGTCAGGAATGGTGAACTGGCCAAACTTACGCAGGTAAGGGGCCAAGAACAAAGCAACCAAACAGTAGCCACCTGTCCAACCCAAAATAAAGGCCAAACCGCCATAACCAGTTAGGTACAAAGTACCAGCCATACCAATGAAAGATGCAGCCGACATCCAGTCAGAGCCTGTGGCCATACCGTTGTAGATGGCTGGCACACGGCGGCCAGCCACATAGTATTCGGCTGCATCGTTGGTGCGACTCATCACACCAATGCCCGCATACAAGAGCACAGTGGCAGCCAAGAAGGCATAGCCAATGTAATCTTTAGACATGCCCATTTGCTCAAGAATGGCAAGCGCAATGACAAAGGCCGCAAAGCCTACGCCGTAGAAAATGAAAACTTTGTTCAGCGATTGCTGAAATTGGCCTTGGGATTGGCCTTCCCCTCCAAATACACTCATGAAGATTCTCCTTCTGAAACGCCATATTCCTTGTCAAGCTTGTTCATGTAGCGAGCGTAGTACCAAATGATCAAGCAATAGACGATCAGTGCACCTTGGCCAGCCACCCAAAATGAAAATGGCCAACCAAAAAAGCTGAACGTTAAATCACGCGCAAAGTACAAAAGTACAAATGTCACAGAAAACCACAGGGCTAACAGGAGCCCCGTGATTCTCAAATTTTTGCTCCAGTATTCCTGGTGCCTTGCAGTGAGTTGCATCTTCATCTCCTTATTGTTAAAAATACCAACTGTCAAACTTGAAATTCTTAGCCACACAGCGTGGGTTCTGTTCTCAAACCGGTCTGTCTAATTTCAGCCCTGTTTCTCTTTCGAGTTGGGCGGCCACTTTGGGCTCGAAACCTTTCAGGTGTCGCATCACCGCTAAAGCTTCTTCGGGTTGATTCAACTCCATGTGAACACGTGCCATTTGGTACCAGGCAAAAGGGCTCATTGATTGCAGTTCAGTGTTGCGTTTGAAGGCCTTCAAGGATTCTTCAAGCTTTCGCTGACGCACCAACACCAAACCCAAGCCGTACCAAGCACGGTCTAATTTTTCATCCAACTTGATAGCAGCTTTGAATGCGAGTTCCGCTTCTTG
This sequence comes from Comamonadaceae bacterium, assembly GCA_947505995.1. Next base: position 2,240 of record CANNNB010000007.1, on the reverse strand, counting down.
GCTACGCCCAAGCTCTTCACACACAAATGCGACATTGAAGTGGGCATTGGCGTTGTAGGGTTTTTGAGCCAGAGCGCGTTCAAAATAGCTCAACGCTTGTACCAGACGTCGATTGTTCAACTCTTCGTAAGCGAGGCTGTTGAGTGACAAGGCATCGATAGGATTGATCTCAAGGATTTCTTGAAAGACCTGATGAGCTTGGCCGCGCAGACCAAACACCAAAAGCGTCTTGGCCTTGAATTTCAACCACATGCATCTGCTGCGAAAGGCAGTGTTTGAGGAGGCAGGCGAAATATGGGTGTTCACTGACATGCTGCAATTCCCATTTCGAGGCACATTTCAATTTTCATTTGCACCACCAAGACCCAGGCAATGATGAGCCAGCTGCTGGTGGCAAATGGAATGTGCCGGTCTAAGATCAGCCTAGGACTGATTTTGCGAGTGAACCACAGTGTGGGTTTGGAAGCCACGTCCAGCAATTGCCAGAAAACATTGTTGTCTCGGTTGGGCCCAGCCAACAATCCCAGCAAGAATCGCCCGACGATGAACATGAGCGAAAGCTCAATCAAACTCTTGGCAATAACCACAGCTAGCAACATAGGACTTTCTTGACTTGGGTCAATTTAATCCGGGGATTTTATTAATTAGCTGAATGTCCGCCAAATCAAAAAGTAAATCCCTTTCACAAAGTACGTCAATCCATGAAAGTTGCGCTTCTACAAAGTCTTCACTCGGGAAAAATAGTTTTCTGACTCTTAACTTACAAAGTTTTGGTTTGCCAAATGAAGTTGCAAGGTCTAAATTCTAGGGAAAACACCAATGAAACTTTGACAAATACCAAGGCCTTTCAAAGCCTTGGCCAGAAACTCTTTAGCTACATTTAAACGACGCCCCTGCGCACTTTCATGTCTTCGGCCATTGATGCAATGTCATGCTTGGACATGAATTGGACGCTTGCAGGGTAAATAACTAACTCTTCATTCGAAATATGCTTGGCATAGACATTTCTAAAAGCATTCATCAAATCATTTTCATGAAAGCTGAAAACTGGCAAGTCTCGAGGTGTTTTCATCACTTCAACCAGAACACTTTTCACGTTTTGCCAAAGGTGCGCCATCGTTTCATGGTCTTGAATTAACACTCTAACTATTTCTTTCTGACTTTGATTGCCCTTGGCTAAAACGATTGGGAAAACATGCAATTCTTCGTCTAAATGATGCTGTGGCGCTGCTAAGTCAAAATAACGCATCACGTCAATGAAAGCAGAATTTAAGTTGGCATCACACCCCTTGGTCATTGCGTGCGTACGTGCTCTGCCCAGCAAGTCAAGCATTCGTTGCACACGCTCATGACAAGCAATCAGCATTTCAAATGGTTCATCGCAACCAACTGCTGGACTTCGAAGGCCAGGCAGATTCACTTTGATTGCACTTATCAATTTCATTTACGAATTGGGTATCCAAGTTGAAAAAAAATCATCTGCAATAGGACGAACTTTATTGGGCTGCGTGCAATTAAAACTACCAACGCTGATAAAACAGATCGCGTGCGTTTGATGGATAAGCCCTAAACCTTTTCTAAAAGAATCAGACTTTAAAGCTTTTCCACTGGTCACAGCAGAACCGAAACCCATTGCAGTCGCACAACTGAGAACATTCTGAACAGCACAGCCAGCAGAAATGAGTCGCTCATTCAAATCTACTTTGCAATCGCCTTTCGCTTCATCGACCACAAGCAAAAGCAACAATGGCGCGCGGTCAGCCTTCGCCCTTGCTTGATTCATTTGTTCTTCGGAAGCATCCGGATCTCGTTCAATCAGTGCGTTTGCAAAAAGTTCTCCAAGTGCTGGCCGACTTGATTCTGGAAAGCTTATGAACCTCCATGGCACGATTTGAGCGTGGTCTGGAGCCGTCGATGCTGCCTCGAGCAGAAGTTGCAGCTCTTGTGGGCTAGGGCCCGGGGACATGAGGCGTTTGGGCAATACAGTTCTTCGTTCTCGAAGCAGTTCAAGCATCATTGCAACGCAATCATGTCGACTGGCCTCTGACAACTTCAAGGAAAACTGGCGAACTGCAATGCGCTCAACAGAAAACTTTGAGAGCGTCATGGTAATTACTGCACCAAGTTTGAATGCGCCCCATCAAGGTGCACGCCCACAAGCTGAGAGCGTCCTACAAGAAGACTCATAAACTGCCTCAAAGCAGTTCCTTTTGATTGGGCTTGAAGCTTCAAAAGAATAG
>CANNNB010000006.1 GCA_947505995.1 Comamonadaceae bacterium | reverse complement strand
TCCTTTGTAAAAATTAAATCCAAAAATCCATGCATTGCCGTTGCGACACAACGGCTTTCATGAAGGGTTTGATAGCCATGTGATCAGGGTGATTTTGATACGCAAGCAATGCGGCTTCGTCTTTGAAAATTGAATTCAAAATGACATCGCAACTGCAATCGAGGCCATCTGTTTTCAATCCTACTTCAAACAACTCAATGCCTGGTACCAAGTGAGCACAAGACATGAGCACTTCACGTGCTTTAAACATATTCTGCAACTTTGAGTGGCCATCTGCTTCCTCTTTCAAAGTCCACATCACAATGTGGCGCAATCCATTTTTCAAAGAAGATGAAGTTTGTTCAGTCATCAAAAGGCCTCCTCGGCCAAATTGGCGCAGGTCATGTCCCGGTTACTGACCACTTGCAACCAAGCATCGATTTTGGGCAATTCATAATGATAGAAATACTTGGCAGCAGCCTGACGACCTGTTTGTGCAGGGGAAGCTGTGCCTCTGCATGAAGCACTGACATCTAACCAAATCCAAGCCAAAACCAAATGCCCAAAAGCTTGTAGATAAGGAACAGCATTGGCCAATGCTTCTTGTGGTTGTCCAGAAGACCAAGCCATTTGAGTGGCTGCAATGACTTTTTGCAACGCAGTGTTCAGTGCCTTAGCATCTGCGGCTAAATCTGGGAAAACCATGGCCCTGTCAGCGGTCTCTCTCATTCGTGCTGCAAGCAGTTGTACGCCCCTGCCCTCTTCCATTAAAACTTTGCGGCCTAGCAAGTCCATACCTTGAATGCCATGCGTGCCTTCATGAATCATGTTCAAGCGGTTGTCGCGCCAATACTGCTCAACGGGGAAGTCGCGTGTGTAGCCATAGCCGCCGTGAATTTGAATGGCCAAGCTGTTGGCCTCAAGACACCACTCGCTTGGCCAGCTTTTTGCAATGGGTGTCAAGACTTCCAACAGCAGTCTGGCTTCATCGGCTGCACTGGTATTACCGGTGTGCTGTTCATCTACCAATTTGGCGCAATAAAGTTCAAGCGCCAAGGCGCCTTCGCTGTAGGATTTTTGAGCCAACAACATGCGCTTGATATCGGCGTGTTCAATGATTCGAACCTGGGCCTGTGCCGCATCTTTCACCACCTTTTGGGAACCACCCGCCACGTGACGTCCTTGGGGGCGATTTTTAGCGTAGGCCAAGCTGGCTTCATAGCCGGCCATACCCAACATGGTGGCTGCCATGCCAACGCCAATACGAGCTTCGTTCATCATATGGAACATGTAACTTAAACCACGGCCCGGTTCACCCACCAAATAACCCACTGCGCCGATGCCGTCATTGGCTGTGTTGTCAGTTTTAACTCGGAATTTACCTTCGCCAAAATTGAGCAAGGTATTGGTCGTACCGCGCCATCCGCATTTGTGGTTCAAGCCCGCTAAGACAACATCGTTGCGCTCACCCGTGAGTTCTGCTTGGGTGTTGACCATTTTCTTGGGCACAATGAAAAGTGATATGCCGCGAACCCCAGGAATCAACTTGCCATCGGTGTCTGGTATTTTGGCCAATACCAAGTGAATGATGTTCTCAGTGAGTTCGTGATCACCAGCAGAGATCCACATCTTGTTGCCCTTCAGACGATAGCGCGAGCCTAAAGGGTCTGAAGCGAAGGCCTCACCGTCTGGTGTGGCTCGGGTCATGACATCGCTGAGTGACGAGCCAGCTTGTGGTTCAGACAAGCACATGGTGCCAGACCACCTGCCTGAGAATTCATTCAATGCAAAGACTTGGCGTTGCATGTCTGACCCATGCGCCATCAGCAAATTGGCATTGCCAACTGTGAGCAAGCCAGAGCCCATGCTGACCGATGCCATGGCAAAAAATGAATTGGCAGCGGCCTCTAATGTATAAGGCAACTGCATGCCGCCAATGTTGTAATCTTGTGACGCGCTGAGCATGCCTGACTCTGCATAGGCTTTTTGTGCATCGTGCGTAGCTTGAGGAAGAATGACTTTTTCACCATCGAAGCGCGGTTCTTCAATGTCCACCAAGCGATTGAAGGGTAAGTATTTTTCCTTCGCAATTCGCTCGCAGGTGTCAAGAACAGCGTCAAAAGTTTCTCGGCTGTGATCGGAGAATCGTTCGCGTTGCTGAAGGTTCGATACTTCCAACCATTCGTACAGCAAGAAATCTAGAGTTGACCGAAGGCTCATATCAAGTGAAATCCAAATCAAAACGGGCGACCTGCATGATTAGCGGGACGCCCGTTGCCAATGAAAAGTAAAGTTCAGAGAACTTCAAAAATACCGCAAGCACCCATACCGCCGCCAATGCACATGGTGACAGCAACTCGCTTTGCACCGCGGCGTTTGCCTTCGATCAGGGCGTGGCCGGTTAAACGCTGACCGCTAACGCCATAGGGGTGACCTACTGCAATAGCGCCACCATTGACATTAAGGCGTTCAGGTGGAATTCCCAAAGTATCGCGGCAATACAAAACTTGAACTGCAAAGGCTTCGTTCAATTCCCACAAGTCAATGTCGGACACTTTCAGGCCCAAGCGAGCCAAGGCCTTTGGCACAGCATAAACGGGGCCAATGCCCATTTCGTCGGGTTCGCAACCGGCGACAGCAAAACCTAGGAAACGGCCGAGGGGTTTCAAGCCACGTTTCTCTGCCAACTTTTCTTCCATCAAGACGCAAGCACCAGCGCCATCAGAAAACTGACTGGCATTGCCTGCAGAAATAAGACCGCCAGGCAGTGCAGAGCGCAAACCAGAGATGGCATCTAAAGTAGTGCCTTCACGCAATCCTTCGTCTTTGCTCACGGTGACTTGCTTGGTCATCATGCCCATCAGCTTGTCGATCACACCGGCTGATACTGTAATGGGCGCAATTTCGGCGTCGAATAATCCTGCAGCTTGGGCGGCGCATGCTTTTTGCTGACTGCCTGCACCGTACTCGTCCATGCGATCGCGGGAAATCTTGTAACGCTTGGCTACTTGCTCTGCAGTTTGCAACATGCTCCAGTAGATCTCTGGTTTCATCTTGCTGAGCGACAAATCAAAAAACATGTGTTGATTCATCTCTTGCTGAACGCAAGAGATGCTTTCAACACCACCGGCCACATAGACTTGGCCCTCGCCTGCAATGATACGCTGTGCTGCCAAGGCGATAGTTTGTAAACCAGAGGAGCAAAAACGGTTGACGGTGAGACCAGAGACCGAAATGGGCAGGCCAGCCTTCAGGGCAATTTGTCGCGCTATGTTGGCTCCGGTTGCGCCTTCAGGGTTGGCGCAGCCCATGATGACGTCTTCGACTTCTGCGACATCAATACCTGCGCGTTGAACGGCATGCTGAACGGCGTGTCCACCCAAGGTTGCGCCATGCGTCATGTTGAAGGAGCCCTTCCAGCTTTTGGCCAAAGGTGTGCGTGCTGTTGAAACAATGACGGCGTTGGTCATATAGATTACCTCTGATCAGTTGAAAGATTTGCCGTCAGCCACCAAGCGGGCGAGCAGCGGTGCGGGTTGCCAGAACGCGGCATCGTCGTGAGGGTTTTTTGCAAACCGTTTCATGGCTTCAGCCACATTGAACAAACCTACTTGGTCCGCATACAACATGGGGCCACCGCGAAAGAGGGGGAAGCCATAGCCAGTGAGGTAGACCATGTCGATGTCGCTGGCCTTGCCTGCAATGCCCTCTTCCAAAATGTGCGCGGCTTCGTTCACCAAAGCGAACACCAAGCGTTGCACAATTTCTTCATCAGAAATTTTGCGAGTGCTGATGCCTTCAGCGGCCCGGTGTTTTTCAATCATGTCAACCACCAAGGCACTTGGAATGGCGTCACGCTTGCCAGCCTGGTAGTCGTACCAACCTGCACCCGTCTTTTGACCATAGCGGCCCATCTCGCACAAGAGGTCGGCAGTTTTGCTGTACTTCATGCCTGGTCGCTCGACATTGCGGCGTTTGCGAATGGCCCAACCAATGTCGTTGCCCGCCAAATCGCCCATGCGGAATGGACCCATGGCAAAACCGAATTTTTCAACAGCTTTGTCTACTTGGGCAGGTGTACAGCCCTCTTCAATCAGAAAACCAGCTTGTCGACTGTATTGTTCAATCATGCGGTTTCCAATGAAACCATCGCATACGCCCGAGACCACCGAAGTTTTCTTGATCTTCTTGCCCAAAGCCATGACAGTGGCCAAAACATCTTTGCTGGTTTTGGCGCCTCGAACAACTTCCAACAACCTCATGACGTTGGCTGGACTGAAAAAGTGCATGCCTACAACGTCTTCAGGACGCTTGGTAAAGGCCGCAATTTGATTGACATCCAAAGTGGATGTGTTGGAAGCCAAAATGGCACCTGGCTTCATGACTTCGTCGAGTTTCTTGAAGACAGTTTCTTTAACACCCATCTCTTCGAAAACCGCTTCAATGACCAAATCAGCGCTGCCAATGTCGTCATAGCTCAAGGTGGTGGTGAGCAAAGCCATGCGCTGCTCATACTTGTCTTGCTTGAGCTTGCCTTTTTTAACTTGCGATTCGTAATTTTTGCGAATGGTGGCAATGCCTCGGTCTAGGGCTTCTTGTTTCATCTCGAGCATCTTGACAGGAATGCCCGCGTTCAAGAAGTTCATGGAAATGCCACCACCCATGGTGCCAGCACCGATGACTGCAACAGATGCAATGTTGCGCTTAGGCGTGTCTTCTGGTACGTCGGCAATTTTGGAAGCAGCTCTGTCAGCCATGAAAATGTGGCGAAGCGCACGGGATTCAGGCGTCATCATGAGGTTGGTGAAAATTTCACGCTCCAAGACCATGCCGTCTTCAAACTTCTTTTTGGTTGCAGCTTCAACCGCATCGACACACTTAGGCGGTGCAGGAAAGTTTTTGGCCATGCCTTTGACCATGTTGCGTGCGAATTGGAAATACGCATCGCCTTGGGGGTGTTTGCAAGGCAAGTTGCGAACCAATGGCAATGCAGAACCATCTGCATGCTGTGCAGCCAATTCTTTGGCATAAGCTAAGGCCTCAGCTTCCAAAGATTCAGCAGAAGTAGCCATGCGATCGAACAGTTTTTGGCCAGGCAACATGGCCAGCATTTCGCTGTTAATAGCCTCACCGCTGACAATCATGTTGAGTGCGGGTTCAACACCAATGACACGGGGTAGACGCTGTGTACCACCGGCACCAGGGATCAAGCCCAGCTTGACTTCAGGCAATGCCACTTTGCAACCAGGGGCCGCAAGTCGGTAATGACAACCCAATGCCAACTCTAAACCGCCACCCATGGCAACAGAATGGACGGCAGCCAACACGGGTTTGCTTGAATTTTCGCAAGCACGAATGACGCTTAACAGGTTGGGTTCTTGGACCGCCTTGGGTGAACCAAACTCACGAATGTCAGCGCCGCCTGAAAACGCTTTGCCGGCACCTGTGATGATGATGGACTTCACCGATGCATCGGCATTGGCTTTGGTCAAACCGTCGGTAATGCCGACACGGGTTGAAAGACCCAAGCCGTTAACCGGTGGGTTGCTCATGGTGATCACGGCCACATCGCCAATGATTTTGTACTCAGCTGTCATGCTGTTTTCCTCTTAGGTGGTGTCAGTCACAAAAAAGAACGGGCGTTCTATTTTTTCTAATTCTAGGGGGTTTCACTTGGTGTGGGTAGTGGGGTTGTCTCTCATGGGACCTAGATAAACCTGATTCAATGAGATTGAAAGGGGCCTAAACCTCAAGCCACTCCTTGCGAATGTAGGTATTTTCATTGAGTTCGGCCGGAGTACCTTCAAAAACAATGCTGCCATGACCCATGACCAAAGCGCGGTCCGAAATTTTCATGGCAATGGTTAGTTTTTGTTCGATGAGCAGAACTGAAATGCCCCTTTCTTTAAGCGTCTCCAAGTACTGCCCCACCAAAGCCACGATTTTGGGCGCCAAGCCTTCTGTAGGTTCGTCGATGATGATGAGGTCGGGGTCGCCCATGAGCGTACGGCAAAGTGTGAGCATTTGTTGCTCTCCGCCAGACAGAACGCCGGCTTCCGTGTGCTGACGCTCCAAAAGTCTGGGAAACATTTGGTACATGTCATCGAATGACCAACGACTGCCTTTGCCAGAGCCTTTTTGCCCCAACATCAGGTTTTGGTGTACGGTGAGTTTGGGGAAAATATCCCTGTTTTCTGGCACATAGCCAATGCCAAGATGGGCGATTTCAAAGGTCTTTTTACCTGCAATGGCTTGGCCATTCCAATCAATTTGGCCCTGACAATCGACCAAGCCCATGATGGCTTTGGCCGTGGTTGAACGGCCAGAACCATTGCGGCCAAGCAAGGCCACAATTTCACCAGGCTGAATTTTAAAACTCACGCCATGCAAGACGTGACTTTTGCCATAAAAAGCGTGAAGGTTATCGATGTGCAACATGTTAGTGCCCTCCCACTTGCGCTTCGGCCACAGGGGAGCCCAAATAGGCTTCTTGTACTTGTTGGTTGGAGCGTACTGCCTCGGGGGTGTCATAGGCAATGACTTCGCCATACACCACCACAGCAATTTTGTCGGCCAACCCAAAAACCACACCCATGTCATGCTCCACAGTAAGCAAGGTTTTGCCAACTGTCACTTGTTTGATCAAGCTGATGAAGCGTGTGGTTTCGCTTTTGCTCATACCTGAAGTGGGTTCATCTAGCAAAATGACATTCGACCCGCCCGCAATGGTGATGCCAATTTCCAAAGCGCGTTGTTCAGCGTACGTGAGGTTCATGGCCAGAAGATCTCGCTTTTTGTCTAAGCGAATCATCTCCATGTATTTCTCTGCCAATTCGTTGGCATCTTTGGTATCTGACAAAAACTTCAAAAATGTGTATTTGTAGCCTGAGCTCCAAAGTACCGCACATCTTAAATTCTCAAACACGCTGAGTTTGGGAAAAATATTGGTAATTTGAAAACTGCGTGACAAACCCAGCCGGTTAATTTCGTAAGGTGTTTTGTTTTCAATGCGCTGGCCGTTGAGCAGAATCTCACCACTTGTGGGGCCAAAGCGTCCACTGATCAGGTTAAACAAGGTGGACTTTCCAGCGCCGTTTGGACCAATGATGGCCACTCGTTCACCAGTATTTACGGCCAGATTGGCGCCGCGAATAATTTCAGTTTTACCAAAATTTTTTCGCAAATCTTTGAGTTCAAGCGCATAAGACATCACGCAGCCTCCCGACGTTTAATTTCTTTTTCAATTTCAACTTGGATGTCGCCCCATTCAATGAGGAACTGACGACGAACGGCTTCAAACAGGCCTAAACCAGTGAGCATGACAAACAGGGAGCCAAACCAACTGTCGACACCCTTTGCGTTCAAGGTGACGCCCATGAAGCGCAGGGTATCACCGAGCGTCGAATTGAGTTGCAGGTGGTAAATCATTTCAATCATGGCACCCGCACCCACCAGAGTAACCAGGCCGGTAACGAAAAGGCCCAGGTAACTAACCCATATTTGTTTGAGTTTTCCAAAAGAGGCAACGCGCAAGTTCATCATGATGAGGCTGGCAATTCCGCCTGGCGCATAAATCACCATGATCAAGAACAAGAGACCCAGATAAAGCAACCAGGCTTTGGTAAATTCAGACAAAAGCACAAAAGCCAAGACCATCAAAATACCACCAATAATGGGGCCAAAAAAGAAGGTGGCACCACCTAAAAATGTGAACAACAAATAACCGCCAGAGCGGCCAGCACCGACCACTTCGGCCGTCACAATTTCAAAATTCAGAGCGCCTAATCCACCCGATATACCTGCAAAAAAACCGGCAATGATAAAAGCAAAATAGCGAACACGTTGGGTGTTGTAACCAATGAACTCGACACGCTCGGGATTGTCACGAACAGCATTCAAAATGCGACCAAGCGGCGTTTGCGTAAACGCGTACATGAGTGCCACACAAATGAACGTGTAAATAGCAATCAAATAATAAATTTGAATTTGCGGACCGAAGGTGATGCCCCACACAGCCTGACCGACCACTCGGTTGCCTGAGATACCTGCTTCACCACCAAAAAACTCAGAGAACATGAGGGACATGGCAAACACAAGCTCGGCCACACCCAAAGTAATCATGGCAAAGGGGGTGCCCGCTTTTTTGGTGGTGACATAACCCAGTAAAACGGCGAAGCCAATGCCAGACAAGCCGCCCACCAAAGGGATCAGGGTGACAGGGATATTGATTTGGCCTGCAGTGACTGTATTTAAGGCATGAATGGCAACGAAAGAGCCAAGTCCCGTGTAAACAGCATGTCCAAAACTGAGCATGCCACCCTGCCCAAGCAATATGTTGTAAGACAGACACGCAATGATGGCAATGCCCATTTGAGCCAATATGGTGCCAGCTAAATTACTGGTGAAGACCAAAGGGGCACAGAGCAAGACAATTGCAAATAGGCTCCAAATGAGCCACCGACCCACGTTGTAAGGTTTAAATTTGTAGGAACTCATCTCATCATCCTTCTCGGGTACCTAATAGCCCCTTGGGACGGAAAATCAAAATTAAAACCAGAAACAAATAAGGCAGGATGGGTGCAACTTGTGAAACGGTAAGTTTAAGCAACGAGTTGTTGGTCATTCCCTCAGACAAATTAAAGCCTAAGCTATTGGCCACACTGATGAATGAGTAATCAAAGGCAATGGCGAAAGTTTGAATGACACCAATCAAGATGGAGGCCAAGAATGCGCCAGATAAAGAGCCCATGCCGCCTACCACGACGACTACAAAAATGACAGATCCAACAGTCGCGGCCATTGTGGGCTCGGTGACAAACGTAGTGCCACCAATGACACCAGCTAACCCAGCCAAACCCGTTCCGGCCCCAAAAACCAACATAAAGACGCGCGGAACATTGTGACCAAGAGATTCAACAGTTTCTGGATGCGTTAAGGCTGCTTGTATCACCAAACCAACTCGAGTTTTTGTCAACAACAGCCAAAGTGAAAATAACATCAAGAGTGCAACCAACATCATGAAGCCACGTGTTGCAGGAAAAGGAGAACAAACCAAGCGAATCATGGCATCTGTGGTTTGACACATCTCAGGAGGAGCACTGCCCCAAAAAAATTGAAGCCCATTGACAGAGTGATTGACGATGGTCAAAGCAGCGCCTTGAAGTATTTCGGGTGGGGGGAAGACCACAGCGATTCGACCCCAAATCAGTTGGACCAGTTCGTACACGATGTATGAAAGACCAAATGTAATTAGCAATTCAGGCACATGACCAAATTTGTGCACTTTGCGAAGAGTGAGCCGTTCAAAAATAACGCCGCATGCCCCAACCAATATCGGGGCCACAAACAATGCAGGCCAAAAACCAATCAAATTAGAAAGGGTGTATCCAAAATACGCGCCGATCATGTAAAAGGAGGCGTGCGCAAAATTCAAAACACCCATCATGCTGAAAATCAATGTCAGGCCTGAGCTGAGCATAAAAAGCAACAACCCATAGCTCATACCATTAAGCAATGAGATGATTAAAAACTCCATAAATTAACTTTCGACCATTAAAGGTAAATCTTGAAAAATGAAGGGCCCGCACCAACAATGGGCGGGCCCTTTTAAAGAACTCAAAAAACCAGTGCAATAACTGATGCTGGAACCAAAACACCCAAGCAAGAGAACATCACATGCTAGTTATAACTGACTCTTATGTAGACTTATGAGATTAGGCTGGGCGCTTCATCTGGCAACTTGTGGGAGTACTTGAGACGTAGTTTGGATACTGTTTGACGGGGATCATTGTCATACCTGTATTTTCCATACTGTAACTGTATTTTTTATCGACCTTACCCCAAACTGTAATGAACAAAGCTTGCTGCAACTGGTGGTCGGCTTTTCGGACTTCAATTTCTCCGTTAAAAACGCTTTTGGTCTTCATACCTGAAAGCACAGCTGCAACTTTGACCGGATCCGTAGATTTGGATTTGGCCATTGCTTCGCTCAAGGTGGTGTAGATATTGATAATCTGGCCGGTGTAAAAGTCATCGTTTAACTTGGCTTTGTATTCATCTTGCCACTTGTCCATTTCGCCGCCCATTCGAGCGTGCCCATTGCCAATTTGAAAGACACGACCTTCACCGGTTTTGCCCAATGCAGTAGGTGTACCTGTGACACTTGTGTAGTAAGTGTAGAAGTTACCTGTGAAACCGCCCTCATTGGCAGCTTTGACAAAAAGCTGCAAGTCCGAGCCCCAGTTTCCTGTAACAATGGAATCTGCGCCTGAAGCTTTAATTTTGGCGATGTAGGGCGCAAAGTCACGAACCTGACCTAATGGGTGTAAATCTTCACCCACAATTTGAATGTCTGGGCGCTTGCGACTGATGCCCTCTTTAAAGAATTTTGCGACTTGGTGACCGTGAGAATAGTTTTGGTTTAACAAGAAAACTTTTTTGGTTTCTGGTCGGTCCTTCATGAAAGTGGTCAGACCTTCCATTTTCATGGAGGTGTCTGCGTCATAACGGAAGTGCCAGTAGCTGCATTTGCTGTTAGTAAAGTCAGGATCAACGGCAGCGTAATTCAAGAAAATAATTTCTTTACCGGGGTTGCGTTCATTGTGTTTGTTTACCGCTTCAATAATTGCACCAGCAACGCCAGAGCCATTACCTTGCGTGATATAGCGAATACCTTGATCGGTAGCTGCCTTCAATGCATTCAAACTTTCTGCAGGACTCAGTTTGTTGTCGAAAGCGACAACTTCAAACTTCACACCTGCTGGATTCGTTTTATTGAATTTCTCAGCAAAAAATTGGAAGCCCCTAAGCCCATTATTGCCAACAGGCCCTAGGAGTCCTGTTAAAGGATCAATGTAAGCAATTTTGACTGTTTCTCCCTTTTGCGCAAAGGCACCGAATGCACACATTGCCAAGGTAGCAAAAGCGATTGAACGTACTACTAATTTCATATTGAGCTCCACTGTGGTGAAATAAATCTTAACGAAGAAATCGTAACTGTTTTGTAAGCTTTCTCGGTCGGGGTTTGCCCTAGGCGCTATCGCACAAGCGACTAAGGGCTTACAAAAAGTCTCAAAAAAAAACTCTTCTAATTGGATTGAATCAGAGACTTGGCAACTTATAGTCTGCCAATTGAGTACGCAACTTGGTCTTCAACATTTTCCCTGTTGCACCTAAGGGTATTGCGTCAACAAAAATCACATCATCAGGAATCTGCCACTTGGCTGTTTTCCCTTCATAAAACTTCAGTAAATCTGCTACAGATAAAAGGGCGCCGGGTTTTTTAACGACACACACCACAGGCCGCTCATCCCATTTCGGATGTGCCATGCCTATGCAAGCTGCCATCACAATGTCTGGGTGCGCCATGGCTATGTTCTCAATGTCAATAGAGCTGATCCATTCCCCGCCTGACTTGATCACATCCTTGCTTCGATCTGTAATTTGCATGAAGCCATCCTCGTCAATGGTGGCCACATCCCCCGTAGGAAACCAGCCATCCACTAAGGGTGTCGGGCCTTCTTGGTTGTAGTACTCCCGAATAATCCAAGGACCCTTGACCAACAAATCGCCATACGTTTTGCCATCGTGCGGCAAGGACTCACCCGCCTCGTTCACAATTTTCATGTCCACACCGAAGATAGCCCGTCCCTGTTTCAGTCGCAATTTCATTTGCGCCTCTTCGGGCAAATTGAGGTGCTTGTTCTTCAAGGTGCAAAGCGTTCCGAGAGGGCTCATTTCAGTCATACCCCAAGCGTGCAAAACATCGACACCATAGGACTCACGGAAAGCATCAATCATGGCCGGCGGACAGGCCGAGCCGCCAATGACCGTTCGCTTGAGGGAAGAGAAACGCAAACCGCTGGGCTTCATATGGGTCAAAAGCATTTGCCAAACTGTAGGCACACCCGCTGCAAAGGTCACCTTCTCCGCCTCAATCAACTCATAGATTGATTTGCCATCCAAGGCTGGGCCGGGAAATACCAATTTCGCGCCTGTCATGGCCGCACTGTAGGGAATGCCCCAGGCGTTCACATGGAACATGGGCACGACGGGCAAAATAGAATCGCGCGCAGAGATGCACATCACATCAGGCAGGGCCGCAGCGTAGGCGTGCAAAAGGGTGGATCGGTGGCTGTACAGCGCGGCCTTGGGATTACCCGTTGTGCCACTGGTGTAACACATGCTTGAGGCCGTGTTTTCATCCAGTTCAGGCCATGTGTAATGCGTTGATTGGCCAGCAATCAAGGTCTCATAGGTAGTGAGGTTGGGAATGCCCGAGTCGGTGGGCAACTTGTCCTCATCGCACATGACCACCCAGCGCTTGATCGTGGTGCATTTGGCATGGACCGCTTGCACCAAAGGCAAAAAAGTCATGTCAAAGCAAAGAATTTCGTCTTCGGCATGATTGGCAATCCAAACCACCTGATCGGGGTGCAACCTCGGATTTAAAGTGTGCAGAACGCGGCCAGAGCCACTCACACCAAAGTAAAGCTCAAGGTGCCTGTAACCGTTCCACGCCAAAGTGGCAACACGCGCTCCCTGGGCTAATTTCAAGCCATCTAAAGCATTGGCCATCTGGCGTGAGCGGTTTGCCACATCTGCCCAGGTGTAACGGTGAATGTCACCCTCCACTCGCCTAGAGACAACTTCGCCGTCGCCATGATGCCGATTGGCAAATTCAATCAAGGAAGAAATCAGCAAAGACTGCTGTTGCATAAGTCCAAACATAAACACCTCAAAAAATTGCGACAAACCGCTTTTTAGCACGACTGCCATCAAGCTACTCAAAACCAGTCACACCGCAAGTGCATCCAAAGGCGAAGACAATACCGCAATGACTTGGATCAACCGCATGAATGCCCTAGGGCCTAGCTTCACAACAGAGGTGATGCCTACGCCTGTACCTGATCCCACTTGGGTTGCCCAAAACTTCAAACTTGGGCAAGACTTGGGACTGCCAGATGAATGGCTCAATGGCACTGAAGGGCTGGCTGTCTTCAGTGGGAATGGTTTGTGGGAGGGCATGGAGCCCCGAGCCAGTGTTTACAGCGGCCATCAATTTGGCCAATGGGCAGGACAATTGGGCGATGGCCGCGCATTGAGTTTAGGTGAATTTGACGGTCCCAAAGGCCCAATAGAGATACAACTTAAGGGCGCCGGAAAGACACCTTATTCCAGGATGGGCGATGGTCGAGCTGTTTTGCGGTCAAGTATTCGGGAATATCTTTGCAGTGAGGCCATGGCGGGATTGGGAATTCCCACCACCCGGGCACTTTGTTTAACCGGCTCTCCTCTGCCCATTTTGCGTGAAGAGCTGGAAACAGCAGCCGTTGTGACCAGAACCGCCCCCAGCTTCGTTCGATTTGGGCACTTCGAGCATTTTGCAAACATTGCCGATCCCAAGGGCATTGAGCGTCTGAAGCAACTGGCAGATTTCATCATCGCGCATCACTTTCCAACAAAAGGTATTTCTTCTGCCAACCCCTATGCACAGCTCTTGGAAAGAGTCACAGTGAGCACCGCGAATTTGATAGCGCAGTGGCAAGCTGTAGGATTCTGTCATGGCGTGATGAACACCGATAATATGAGCATACTGGGGCTCACCCTCGATTACGGCCCTTTCCAATTCTTGGATGGCTTCAACCCCCAACACATTTGCAACCATTCAGACTCAATGGGACGCTATGCCTATGGACGTCAACCGCAAGTGGCGTATTGGAATTTATTTTGTCTGGCCCAAGCCTTGATGCCGCTCATTGAAGAGCAGGATTTGGCCATGAACGCCTTGGAAACCTATAAAACCACATTTGCCGAAAGTTGGGAAATTGGCTTTTTGAACAAATTAGGTTTGGACAAGCAAGATAGCCCTGATCTGGCCGGTGTTGACAAGACGCTGCTGAATGATTTGCTTCAATTGCTTGCCAATGAGCAAGTTGACTTCCCCATTTTTTGGCGCCGATTAAGCCATGCTGCGCCCTCCACACTGGCCGCAAGCAAAGAATGGCAATCTGTTGCTGATTTGTTCATCGATCAGTCGGCTTGGGACGAATGGCGCAATCGATATTTATCTCGTTTGCAACATCAACCGTCCGCCTTGGCCGTCAGACAGATGCTTCAAGTCAACCCCAAATTTGTACTTCGAAATCATTTGGCAGAAGCCGCGATTCAAAAGTCGAAAATGGGCGACCATTCTGAGGTCGATGCTCTCTTTAAGTTGCTGCAGTCTCCCTTCGAAGAGCATTCGCAATTTGAGCACTATGCCAATTTGCCACCCGACTGGGCTGCCCGCATCGAGATCAGCTGCTCTTCATGAGCGAAAATTAGCAGGGCAATTTCAATCCCCCCTTCAACAGTTAGACTTTCACGATGTCACAAACCAAATTACCTCAAACCGATGCTGAATGGCGCGCTTGGCTGATTGCCAAGAACGCAGAGCCTTTGGCTTTTGAAGTCACTCGCCGAGCCGCCACCGAGCGCCCGTTCACCGGTAAATACGAAACCCATTGGGAGCCTGGCCATTACAACTGTATGTGTTGCGATGCAAAGCTTTTTGATTCAGCGACCAAATTTGATGCTGGCTGCGGCTGGCCTTCTTTCTACCAAGCGGCAGAGCCCAACGCAGTGACACAAAATGTAGACCGAAGCCACGGCATGGTTCGAGTCGAAAGTGTCTGCGCCCAATGCGGCGCTCATTTGGGCCATGTGTTTGAAGATGGCCCTGAGCCAACTGGACTGCGTTATTGCATGAATTCAGCTTCATTGAATTTTCAGAAAAGCTAAGATGAAAATAGCGCTTGACCTTTTCCCGATCCTGCTTTTCTTTGCAGCCTACAAATTTGCTACGATTTACGAAGCGACCGCTGTGTTAATGGCTGCCACCTTGTTGCAAAGCCTGTTGATGTACCGCCTAGATGGCAAATTGGCAACGATGCAAAAGGTGACACTGGTCCTGATTGTGGTGTTTGGCAGCTTGACGCTCATCTTGCAAGACGAGCGGTTTATCAAATACAAGCCCACGCTCCTTTACAGCTGCATGGCTCTGGGATTGTTTTTTTCTCAATTTGTTCTGAAGAAGAATTTCTTAAAAACAATGCTGGGCAGCCACGTCAATTTACCTGACGCCAATTGGCAAACTTTGAGTGTGTCTTGGATCGCGTACTGTATTTTCATGGCGACGACTAACGCCTACGTGGCTCACGAATTCAGCACTGACGAATGGGTGAATTTCAAAATTTGGGGCTACATTTTCCCATTGACCTTCATTGTTGGAACCGGCATTTACATCTCTAAACATGTGGCTCCATCAGAGCAAACCGCTGATGATGAAGCAGCCAAGTAAAACTCAAATATGAATCTAAAAACAAGTCTCCCCACAAATACCTCATGGCAACCCCTGATGGTTGCCGCCTTGAAAAACAGCTTTGAACCCAGCTTTTTAGAGGTGATTGATGAAAGTGCCCAGCATGCGGGTCATTCCGGCGCCAGTGAGTCGGGTCTGAACAGCCATTTCAGGGTTTTGATTGCTTCTTCTCAGTTTGAAAAGCTTAATCGTGTCCAACGTCACCGCCTTGTGTATGATTCGCTCCAAGAATTCTTGGACAACGGACTTCATGCGCTGGCCATAGAATTTCGATCTAACTAAATTTAATTGCAATCTGAGGAATCTAATGAAACTTTCGAAATTGGCCTTGAGCTTGGTCGCTGCATTGAGCTTTTCCGCAATGGCGCAGAATTTGGCAGTGGTTAACGGCAAAGCTGTGCCCAGTTCTCGCGTTGAGGCCCTGAAACAGCAAGTTGAGCGCTCTGGCAGACCCGTCACACCCGAAATCTTGGCGCAAATCAAAGAAGAACTCATTGCCCGTGAAGTGTTCATGCAAGAAGCTCGCAAACGCGGCTTAGACGCCAGCGAAGACTACAAAGCCCAACTGGAGTTGGCGCGTCAAAGCATTTTGATTCGCGAGTTGTTTGCCAACTTCCAAAAGAAAAACCCAGTTACCGACGCCGAAATCAAATCCGAGTACGACAAGTTTGTTGCAGCCAACGGTGGCAAAGAATACCGAGCACGTCACATCTTGGTTGAAAAAGAAGACGAAGCCAAAGCCCTCATTGCCGACCTCAAAAAAGGAGGCAAGTTTGAAGATCTGGCCAAGAAAGCTTCCAAAGATCCAGGTTCAGGCGCCAATGGTGGCGATTTAGATTGGGCCAATGCCGCCAGTTATGTGCCTGAGTTTTCCAATGCCATGGTCAAGCTTGAAAAAGGCCAACTCACTGAAACACCGGTTAAAAGTCAATTCGGTTTTCACATCATTCGTGTCGATGATGTGCGCGAAGCACAGTTGCCTAAATTGGACGAGGTCAAACCTCAAATTACCCAACAACTGACGCAATCAAAATTGGGTAAATTCCAAGAAGATTTGCGCGCAAAAGCCAAAGTTCAATAAAAATTCTTTGTATTCGCCTGGCCCTGAATTTCTAGGGTTTCAAAAGCACTTAGGCCCCAAAGTCCAAGTGCTTTTTTATTGAACCCAACGCCTTGCGTTCTGCCACATTCTGAGCCAAGGGCTGAACGCCGAGGCATCACTGGGGGTATAGCTCATTTGGATATTTCGAAAGACCCGTTCTGGGTGCGGCATCATGGCTGTGAATCGCCCATCTGGGGTGGTGACAGCGGTAAGCCCCGCAGGACTTCCATTGGGGTTGGCAGGGTAGTTTTCTGTCACGGCTCCCGTGTTGTCAACAAAACGCATGGCGGCAATGGCTCTCTGAGCATGACCCCGAAATTTGAAATTGGCAAACCCTTCACCATGGGCAACAGCAATGGGCATGCGGCTTTCAGCCATGTCTTGGAAGAAAATACTGGGTGACGGTAAAACCTCAACCATTGAAAGTCTGGCTTCAAAACGTTCGCTTTGATTCGTGGTGAATCGGGGCCAGTCTTGTGCACCTGGAATGATATCGGCCAGTTCAGCAAACATCTGACAACCATTGCAAACGCCTAAACCAAACACGTCTGTGCGCGCAAAGTAAGTTTTGAATTCATCGGACAACAAAGGATTGAAAGTAATGCTGCGTGCCCAACCAATACCAGCACCTAAAGTGTCGCCATAGCTAAAGCCACCACAGGCCACCAGTCCTTGAAAATCTTTCAAACTCACCCGACCCGTTTGCAAATCTGTCATGTGAACGTCATGCGACTCGAAGCCCGTTTCGGCAAAAGCATAGGCCATTTCAACATGAGAATTAACACCTTGCTCGCGCAAAATGGCAACGCGAGGTTTTGTCAAATTGAGCCAAGGTGCTGCCACATTACCTTCTGGCTTGAAGCTGAGTGAAACATGCAAGCCTGGGTTATTTAATTTACCGACACCTGCATGCTCCATGTCGGCGCAGCTTACGTTATCGCGTTGCTGGCAAATTTTCCAGCTAACGCTGTCCCAGACTTGGTGTAAGTCTTCTAACTTGGCTGTGAAAAGTTCTTTGGTATCTCGCCAAATGCTCAAAGCACCCACGCCTTTGTCAATGGCTGAATGGGCCGGTCGAGTTTTGCCAATGACATGGCTGTGTTTGGAAAGACGGTGCTCGCGCAAGGCCTGCATCACCTCTGTACGGTCTTCGGTCGCAATTTGAATGACAACACCCAACTCCTCATTGAACAAGGCCTTGAGCGTCAATTCTTCTCTTCTCGCACTGACTTGTTGTGCCCAATTTTTGGCATCGCCATACTCAGCGCGGCTGTCCGAAATACCATCGCCTTCTGTGACCAACATGTCCAAATTGAGGGCCACGCCCACTTGCCCTGCAAAACACATCTCAGCCACAGTGCTTAGCAAGCCGCCATCACTTCGATCGTGGTAGGCCAAAATTTTCCCTTGTGAGCGCAGCAAGTTAATGACCTTGACCAAATTAACCAAGTTTTCGGGTGAATCCAGATCGGGGACGCGATCGCCTGATTGATGCAGAATTTGACCCAAAATACTACCGCCCATGCGGCTTTGTCCTTGGCCGAGGTCAATCAAAATCAAGGAGGTGTCTGTGAGGCTGGCATTCAACTGCGGCGTCAAGGTGCCGCGCACATCTTGCAAGCTGGCAAATGCGCTCACAATCAAACTCACAGGTGACGTTACTTTGTGCGCCACACCTGCTTGTGACCATTGTGTTTTCATCGAGAGACTGTCTTTGCCTACTGGAATGGAAACACCCAAGGCCGGACACAATTCGAGGCCAACGGCCTTCACGGTTTCATAAAGCGCAGCATCTTCACCCGGTTCGCCACAAGCAGCCATCCAGTTGGCACTGAGTTTGACGCGATCAAGTTCAATGGGTGCGGCCAACAAATTGGTAATGGCCTCAGCCACTGCCATACGTCCCGATGCCGCAGCATCCACACTGGCCAAAGGCGTGCGTTCGCCCATGCTCATGGCCTCGCCCTTAAACCCTTGATAGTCTGCCAAAGTGACCGCGCAATCGGCTACGGGCACTTGCCAAGGACCCACCATTTGGTCTCTGTGCGTTAAGCCGCCCACAGTGCGATCGCCAATGGTGATGAGAAAGCGTTTTGAAGCAACCGTTGGGTGACTCAAAACTTTCAAGATGGCGTCTTGCAAACTCACATCTGTTAGATCAATGGGTGTGATCATGCGCCGTACTGTCGTAACAAAGCGATGCATTTTGGGGGGCTTGCCCAGCAACACATTCATCGGCATGTTGACGGGTTGTTTCAAGCTCTCATTTTCTGCAAGCGCATCTGACACAACCAATTGGCGTTCATCAGTGGCAACACCCACCACCGCAAATGGGCAACGCTCTCGTTCACAATATGTCTTGAACAAATTAAGCGAGTCAGGCGCGATGGCCAAGACATAGCGCTCTTGACTTTCATTTGACCAAATTTCTTTGGGTGACAAGCCGGATGCCTCTAAAGGCACAGCTCGTAAATCAAAGCGTGCACCTCGTCCAGCATCGTTTGTTAACTCTGGAAAAGCATTGGACAAACCGCCCGCACCTACGTCATGAATAGCAAGTATGGGATTGGCATGGCCCATGACCCAACAATGGTTAATGACTTCTTGCGCGCGCCTTTCAATTTCTGGATTGCCGCGTTGTACAGAGTCAAAATCTAAGTTGGCTGCGTTGGCGCCCGAGGCCATTGAACTGGCAGCACTGCCACCCATGCCAATGAGCATGCCGGGCCCGCCCAATTGAATTAACAGCGTGCCGGCAGGAAATTGAATTTTTTGAGTTTGAACATCGTCAATCACACCCAAACCACCCGCAATCATGATGGGCTTGTGGTAGCCACGAAGCACACCATCGACCACTTGCTCGTACTCACGAAAGTAGCCCAACAAATTAGGCCGGCCAAATTCATTGTTGAACGCTGCACCGCCCAACGGCCCTTCAGTCATGATTTGCAGGGCGCTTGCAATGTGCTCCGGTTTGCCATTGGGACTGTCCCACAATTTAGAGACGGTGAAGCCCGTTAAACCCGCCTTGGGCTTGGAGCCGCGACCTGTAGCGCCTTCATCCCGAATTTCGCCACCAGCTCCTGTGGAGGCTCCCGGGAAGGGTGAAATGGCGGTGGGATGGTTGTGGGTTTCAACCTTCATCAACACATGGTGAAGCGCAGCTTCCTTTTGATAGATACCACCTTGCTTGGCCACAAAACGCTCTACTTCATGGCCTGCCATGACGGAAGCGTTGTCAGAGTAAGCAACGACCGTGTGCTGTGGGTTTTGTTGATGGGTATGTCGAATCATGCCAAACAAACTGTGTGTTTGTTCTTGTCCATCAATGGTGAATTGCGCGTTGAAAATTTTGTGTCTGCAATGCTCGCTGTTGGCTTGTGCAAACATCATGAGTTCAACATCACTGGGGTTTCGGCCCAATTGTTTGAACGAACTTAAAAGATAATCAACTTCGTCTTCTGCCAAAGCCAGACCAAATTCTTGGTTGGCTTTCACCAAGGCTTCGCGGCCGCCTAAAAGCACGTCGACATGCAAAAGTTTTTGAGCTTGCAATTCTGTCAAAAGCGCCAAGGCATTTTGACGTTCTGCGAGAACAGATTCAGTCATTCTGTCATGCAGCAAGTCCGACAACTTCAACAGCGTGTCGTTTGTGCAAGCCTTGGCTGTTGATTCATTTTTAAAATGCAATGAATATTCAAGCAAACGCTCAATGCGACGAACCATCAAGCCGCAATTGTGAGCAATGTCGGTGGCCTTGGAGGCCCAGGGTGATAAGGTGCCTAGGCGAGGCGATATCAATATTGAAATGACCGATGCCGATTTCGATGCGGCGGCATTGGCACAGGGTTCACCGTAAGTCAGAAGCTTAGCCAAAACATCGTTTTGCTTCTGGTCCAAGGCTGACGTGCTTGCAACCAAATGCAAATACTGACCGGTCAACGCCTTCAAATGCGGACAAACGGCCTGCAAGCGAGGAAGCAATTGCTGGATCCGAAAATCGCTAAGGGCGTTACCGCCTTCCAAAAAGAGAGTGTGCAGTGTCACGGAGTGGCCTTGAGGGCAAGAGGAGAATGTGACTCAAATACCGCTGACTGGGGCATTGAACGAAGCATTATTTTAACCGCTGACGATGCTCATTTCTGCAAACTTGGACAGAGGATGGGATAATCGCTCCCCATGACAACCACCCTAAAAGACGATGATGGCGCCAAAGGCATGCGTGTCGCTGGCCGCCTTGCTTCAGAAGTACTCGATTATTTGACGCCCTTTGTGAAACCTGGCGTCACGACCAACGAATTGGACAAACTGGCCCACGATTTCATGGTCCATGTTCAAGGCACCATTCCGGCTCCCCTGAATTATCAGCCGCCAGGTTACTCGCCCTACCCCAAGTCCATTTGCACCTCCATCAACCACCAGGTATGCCATGGCATTCCCAACGAAAAGTCGCTCAAAAAAGGGGATATCGTCAACATCGATATCACCGTCATCAAAGACGGTTGGCATGGCGATACCAGCCGGATGTTCATTGTGGGCGAAGCTTCTATTGCAGCCAAACGACTTTGCGCCGTGACCTATGAGGCCATGTGGCACGGCATTGAACAGGTTAAGCCAGGTGCTCGCTTAGGCGACATTGGATGGGCCATTCAAAAATTTGCCGAAAACTTAGGTTTTTCCATTGTTCGCGAATTTTGTGGACATGGCATTGGCCGCGTCTTTCACGAAGAACCGCAAGTTTTGCATTATGGAAAGCCTGGCACCTTGGATGAACTCAAGGTGGGCATGACGTTCACCATCGAACCCATGATCAATGCAGGCAAACGAGAGATCAAAGAGATGGGCGATGGTTGGACCATCGTGACCAAAGACAGGAGTTTGTCTGCTCAATGGGAACATACCATTTTGGTAACAGAGACTGGCTATGAAGTGCTCACACTTTCAGCCGGAAGCCCTCCAACCCCAGAATTTGTCAAAGGTTAAGGCATGACCGACCTGTCGGTATTGAGAGATAAGTACCGGCAGGAAAAGCAACGCCTGTGGGCACACATCGCCAAAAGTTCTGTTAGTGGTCGGGGCCCCAAAACCACATTGGTTCGTCTTGCCAAACTTGCAGACAAACTGCTCATTCAACTTTGGCTCAATGCGGGTTTTGATGAAGGCGAGGCCTTGATTGCAGTTGGCGGCTATGGCCGTGGAGAGTTGTTTCCATCTTCAGACCTTGACGTATTGGTTTTGCTGCCCGACAGCATCATTGCAGAAGAATCGCCCGTCTTGAAAGCCAAGTTGGAAGTCTTTATTGGAAGTTGCTGGGACAGTGGCCTTGAAATTGGCTCAAGTGTTCGAACCCTCAAAGATTGCTTGGAAGAGTCCGAAAAAGACATCACAGTCAAGACTTCGCTTTTAGAGAGCCGCATCCTCACGGGCAATGCTGCTCTGTACAAGCAGTTTGAACAAAGCTACCAAGAGGCCATGGACCCTCATGCGTTTTTTGTAGCGAAAACGCTTGAATTGAATCAACGCCACAACAAGTTTGAAAACACTCCCTACTCTCTTGAGCCGAATTGCAAAGAGTCACCCGGCGGTCTCCGAGATCTTCAAATTATTTTATGGGTGGCAAGAGCCGCAGGCTTAGGTCGTACATGGGACGATTTGGCCGCCAAAGGCTTGGCCACCCAGCTAGAAGTCAAGCAAATTAAACGCAACGAAGCAGTGCTCAGCCTCATTCGCGCAAGGCTTCATTTGCTAGCAAAGCGAAGAGAAGATCGCTTGGTGTTTGATCTGCAACACGGCTTGGCAGAAGCATTTGGCTACAAAGCACAAAGCACGCCCGAAGGCAAACACAAGCAAAGGGCTAGCGAAGTCTTGATGCGCCAGTATTATTGGGCGGCCAAAGCGGTCACACAACTGAACCAGATTTTGCTTTTGAACATTGAAGAATATTTGCAAGCACAACGTGGTGATCTACGCGTTGAGGTGCGCAAACTCAACGAACATTTTTTAGAAATCAATGGCCTGCTAGAAGTGGCTCAAGACGATCTCTATCAAAAATACCCTCACGCCATCTTAGAAACATTTTTGCTTTATCAGCAAACGCAAAGCGTTAAAGGGCTATCGGCTAAAACACTGCGCGCCCTCTACAATGTGCGCGGCGTGATGGATGCCAACTTTAGGCGCGACCCAGTCAACCGGGCCACCTTCTACAAAATACTTCAAGAAGGCCAAGGCATTACACATGCCCTTCGCTTGATGAATCAGACTTCTGTTCTGGGTCGCTATCTGTGGGTGTTCAGAAACATTGTGGGGCAAATGCAGCACGACCTGTTTCACGTTTACACCGTTGATCAACACATTTTGATGGTACTGCGAAACGTGCGCCGTTTTTTCATTGCCGATCACGCACACGAATACCCTTTTTGCTCTCAATTGGCTGCCGGTTGGGACAAGCCATTTATTCTCTACACGGCTGCTTTGTTCCATGACATAGCCAAGGGGCGAGGTGGTGATCATTCCAAACTGGGTGTTCTCGAAGTCAAAAGATTTTGCCGACAACACAACATTGAATCTGAAGACACCAAGCTCATTGCATTTTTGGTGGGCGAACACTTGAGCATGAGTCATGTGGCGCAAAAAGAAGATTTAAGCGACCCTGACGTGATTGCTTCTTTTGCCAAACGTGTTGGCAACGAACGTCGGTTGACCGCTTTGTACCTCTTAACAGTTGCAGATATTCGAGGCACAAGCCCCAAAGTTTGGAATGCCTGGAAGGGCAAACTCCTTGAAGACCTTTATAAATTCACCTTGCGGGTACTGGGCGGTAGAGCGCCTGATGCCAATGCTGAGATTGAGTCGCGCAAACGAGACGCTCTGATAGAGTTGGCAAGACACTCTGAACCCCACGATGGTCAAAAAGCATTATGGAACACATTGGATGTCGGCTATTTCATGCGGCACGACGCCAGTGAAATTGCATGGCACGCAAGGCAACTTTCACGGTATGTTTCTCGAGTTGAAGTAGCCCCAGTATCGGCGATGAATGGCAAATGTATTGTCCGAGCAAGAATTTCGCCATTGGGCGAAGGTCTGCAAGTGTTGGTTTACACAGAAGATCAAACAGATTTATTTGCCCGCATCTGCGGGTACTTCGATCAAGCCGGATTCAGTATTTTGGATGCCAAAATTCACACGGCAAAAAATGGCTATGCGCTAGATACATTTCAGGTGGTGACCTCGATGCTGCCAGAGCACTACCGCGAGCTCATGAGTATGGTGGAGTCGGGCCTCAGCGTCACCATCAATCAGAAGAGCATCCTGCCGCCGCCCACCAAGGGGCGCGTATCGAGGCGCGTTAAGAATTTTCCCATTGCGCCCCGTATCACTTTACACCCGGATGAAAAAGCACAAAGCTGGATTTTGGCCATATCTGCCAGCGACAAAATGGGGCTGCTTTACAGTGTTGCGTCCGTTCTTGCTAAACACAGTATCAGTCTGAAGTTGGCCAAAATCAGTACGCTAGGTGAACGCGTGGAAGACACTTTCCTGATTGAAGGTTCAGCTCTGCAACACAACCGCGGTCAGATTGAAATAGAGACCGAATTGCTTCAGGTTTTGCAGTCTTAACAGTGCGCTAAGCGCTGGTGACACTGTGTCGATGGTTTAACTTTTTTTTCGAGGAGGCAATCCTGTGTGCTGAGTAAGCAGACTGCCTCTTTTGGGAGATGCCG